>JAGBFF010000049.1 GCA_017936615.1 Clostridia bacterium
GCAGCGGTCATCACACCACTGCTGGTCACCTTTTTGGAGATACCGGCATACGAGGCAGTCGGCATCGCGCTTGCCAGTGACGTACTGGCGAGTGCCGTCAGCGCCTACACCTACCACCGCAACAAGCACCTGGACGTGCGCAACGGTCTGGTGATGATGGTATCGGTGTTGGTGTTCACCACGGTGGGCAGTTATCTCGCCAGTCTGCTTCCCAACAGCGCGATGAGCAGCACGTCTGCCATGATGACGCTGATCCTCGGTGTGAAGTTCATTCTTAAACCAGTGATGACCACCAAAGAATCTATGGAAGCCGTCTCCAAGCGCAAACGCCTGATCCAATCCGTCGTGTCGGGCGTGCTCATCGGACTCATCTGCGGTTTCGTAGGCGCGGGTGGCGGTATGATGATGCTGCTCATACTCACTACCGTGCTGGGATATGAATTGAAATGTGCCGTGGGCACCAGCGTGTTTATCATGGCTTTCACCGCACTGACGGGTGCCGCCAGCCATTTTGTCCTCGGCGGTATGCCGGACCTTCTCTGTCTCGTCGCGTGCGTGGTATTCACCCTGCTGTGGGCACGCATCGCCGCCCGTATTGCCAACCGCGCTCAAACGAAAACCCTCAACCGCGTGGTCGGCGTGGTCCTACTCATCATCAGCGCTGTGATCCTTCTTGTGGAATACGTACTGTAACGTAGCAAGCCGCCCGTTCGGGCGGCTTTGTTCATTTAGCGTATTCTTGTACCAACATCTCATACAAGGCTATCAGATATGAGGGCAGATGGTTTCCGTTGCGGCGATAGACGTAAATATGCCGCGTATACTCGCCGATTTTTTTCAAAACGACCTCGCTTGAGAACTCGCCGCGCCACGAATACGACGGTACAAATGCCACTCCCAACCCGAGCTCGATACATTTGCGAACATACAACGGGTCCTCACTCTGCAGCGCGATACGCGGTGCAAACCCCATGTCGCCGCAGATCTCCCGTGTTGCTTCATACAGGCTGTTGCCCGCATTCATCGTAATAAACGGTTTGTTTTTGAGGTCGTCTGCGGTAATGTTGTTTTCCGACAACAGCCCCCGTTTAAACGCTATAACAATATCCTCGCTGACCGCCTCAGTGCATACCAGATCGTCCGCGTTGAGGCGTTTATCGGTAACAACAAGATCAAACTCCATCGGATCGGTTTCCGGCTCATGTCGGGTGACAATATCCACGCGCGGAAAACATGCTTGAAATTTCTCGATCGCTTCCATCGCCAACCGACGGCTGACCTGAATATTGATCTTTAAACAACCCTCGTCTTCCCCGTTATACAGCGCATCGCGAGATCGCTCCAAAATGGTCAGCGCCCGCTTTACATCGGTATAAAATACCCGTCCACGCTCGCTGAGCGCCACACGGTTGGCAGTGCGCTCAAACAACGTCACTTCCAACTCTGTCTCCAGCCGCTTGACGCTTTGAGAAATATTCGACGGCGGTACATTGTATTTCTTTGCCGTTTTGGAAAAATTCTGCGTTTCTGCCGCATCACAAAAATAAGCCAATTGCAGGAGTTCCATAGATCCATCCCCTTTTTCACCAGTATAGCACGTCTTACCATCACTTTCAAGGTATAGTTATATACGCTATTTCATTATTTACAATATAGAAAAATTTTGCTATACTACAGAAAAATCGTTCAAGGGGATGTAACAATTGAGTGAAATTTTGGAAATTATTATGGTAGTAAGCTTCGGTGCTTCGTGGCCGCTGAACGTGATGAAATCGTACAAAACACGTACGACCAAGGGCAAGAGTCTGCCCTTCCTGCTCTTTATCTTCTTCGGGTACATCGCCGGTATTGCATCCAAGCTGGTCAACGAAGCCTATATGGCCGACTTCGCTTCCAAGTGGTACGTACTGGTGTTCTACTGTCTCAACCTCATTATGGTCGGCATCGACCTGATCCTGTACGCACGCAACCATCGCCTCGACAAGCAAAACGGTATCCTGTAAGATCAGCAAAAGCGGCTGTCGGTTCATTCCGACAGCCGCTTTTTTATGTCATTTGGTCCCCGCAAACGTGCCTGCCGTATCGGCAAATACAGACTTAACCGTGCCCTTGGTCTTGGATGTCGCTACGCGCTTCATCAGTTCCTCATAGTACAGCTCGTCGTCAATCGGCAATGTGACCTCGCGCCCGAGGAAAGTGGACAGCTGCATCGCGTTGGACAGCATCGTTCCGTTTAACCCCTCACGACCGTCAGCGATCAACTCACCCTCACCGCGGATCGCCGCCACCCACGCCTTTGCAACAAGCGAGTGCGGCATCGGCGGCAGGTCGCCCGTGTATTCCTCCTTCGTGAAGCCCGGAACACCAAACGGCTCGGTCGACGTCTTGGTAAACTCCGGCTCAGGCATGTCGTAGACCGTGATATACAGCGTATCGTTTTCCACGACAAACCGCGCCTTATCCATCTGGATCTCCAGACGGTTGCTGCCGCACGCGTCACCCGTACTGGTGATAAACACGCCTGTCGCGCCGTTTGCAAACTCCATATACACCGTGGCATCGTCTTCGGTCTCAATATCGTGCCACTTGCCGTAATGCACGTGCGACTGTACTTTGACAGGCATACCGCAGATCCACTGCAACAGATCCAGCTGATGCGGACATTGGTTCATCAACACTGCACCGCCCTCGCCTGCCCACGTGGCGCGCCACGCGCCGGAATCGTAGTACGCCTGCGGACGGTACCACGAGGTAATGAGCCAATTCATCCGCCGCAGCGCGCCGTATTCACCGGATTGGACCAACTCGCGCAGCTTGCGGTACACACCCGTCGTGCGCTGATTGAACATCATACCGAACACCACCTCGGGATGTTCGTCCGCCACGGCGTTCATCTCCCTAACCTGCTTGGTGTACACACCGGCAGGTTTATCTACCATCACGTGAATGCCGCGCTTGATGCATTCGATCGCGTAGGTCGGATGATCGTAGTGCGGCACATTGATCATACAACCCTCAAGCAAACCACTGTCCAGCATCGCGATCGCATCGTCGAACCGCGCCGCTTGCGGTACGGTCTCCTCCGCCCACTTCAGTCGATCGGGATTAATATCCGCCACCGCGACGATCTCAATATCAAATTCCGGATGCTTCGTAAAATAATCCGCATAGGCCCCACCTTGGTTACCGATGCCGATGATTCCCACCTTTAAGGCACTCATATCAATCAAACCCCTTTGCTTTCAAATAGTTATAGCTACGCGTCAGGCACTCAAACGGATCTTCGCCGTAGCAATCGTCCTGCTCGACAAGCATATACTGTACACCGGCTTGCTCTGCCGCGGCAAACACCGCATCAAAATCAATGTTACCTTCGCCGACGACTGCCATCTTTTCATCATCGGTGATGTCCTTCAGATGAATACACGGCAGACGCCCCGCCAATTTGCAAATCCACGCCGCAGGGTCCTCCCCTGCCTTGCTCGCCCAATAGGTATCAAAGACAAAGCCCAATCGATCCGACGACATACCCTCCGCCAACCGAGTCAGGTAATGCACGCCGTCTTCGTCCTTGGTAAATTCAGCAGCGTGGTTATGGAACATGAAATACTTGCCGCTTTCCGCCAACGCCTGTGCAACGGGGGTCAGCTCTTCCACGAAGGCCGCCGGTGTTTTGTCGGCAAAAGCATACCACCCCAGACCAACGTAATCACAGTTCAGTATGTCGTGATCCACCGCAACCTGCTTAGGATCTGCCTTTAGCTTATCAATCGGAATATGTGTGAGCACACAGGTCAGCTCGAGCTCATCCAGCACGGTCTTCAGCCAAGCAGGATCATATTCACACACCCCTGAAATCTGCACATACCGATACCCGATATTGGCAACCCGCTTCAATGTGCTTGCCAGATCCTCAGGCGTTTGACAATAGTCACGCAATGTAAACAGCTGTGCACCGATCTTCACGGCAATTCCTCCTTATTCAAACGTCGAAAATTGTTCACTGAACTCCCGCAGCGCGGTATCCATATCCGGCTTTGCCGCACCCTCCAGCACGATGCGGCCTCCGTAACCGATCGCTCGTAACGCCTTCGCCATCGCCTCTACCTGCGCGCTGTCCTTCAGAAGCGGGATCGTTCGGTCAGGCGCGATCGCCACGTGTATATGTCGCAGATAGCCATCCGCTCTGGCAATATCGGAAAACGGTTCTTCCACCATCGCCATATGATAGAAATCCGCCATACAACCGACGCGCGGATGTCCCACTTGCTTGCAGATCTCTACCGCCTCAAGCACGGTGTTGATGACATCGGTCTCAAAATGCCGCAGCGGCTCCAAGTAAATATCAACGTCATACTGCTCGGCAATATCACCAAATCTCCGCAACAGCTCCACAAGCCGCGCCAGCCCTGCCTCGCGCTTCATCCCCTCGGGAATCTTGCGCGCACCGCCACTACCGATAACCACATATTCCAATCCCAACGGCTTGGCGCGTTTGACACCGCTCTCAAAATAAGCATCCGCCTCATCGTCCGTCCAGTTCAGGATACGCACATCCGGTGTAGCAAAGCAATTCATACCCGCCACGGTCACGCCGGTGTCTCTCACCGTCTGAAGGAGCGCATGAAACTCCTCCTCCGGCATCTCGCGCACGAATTGGAAATTTGCCTCAGCAAAGGTATAGCCGTATTTCTTCAGTAGAACAACCTCCGCAGGGGTGGTTGTACAATTGCCAAACCTCACACGATCATCTCCTTGCCTGTATTATACATAAATAAAAAAGCAAGAAACATTGTTGTGTTCAGCAAAAAGTATTGTATTTTTGCGCACAATGCGCTATACTGCAAAGGAAATGAGGTGGACACGATGCACAAGGTGTTTTGGTCACACGATTTTGGCAACTTTTGTTGCAACCATACGCTGGACGAACCGCCGGAAGACAACTGCCCTATGCACACACATGGATTTATGGAGATCTATTATTTCATTTCCGGCAACTGCACCTACACGGTGGAAGGTACTGCATATGCTCTCAAACCGCACGACATTCTGTTCAAACGGCCGCTGGAGGCACATAAGCTGACCGTCAACGCCTCCGATGTGCCGTATGAACGCATCGGCATTTCGCTTCCCGTCGATCTATTTCAGGCACTCGATCCCGAAAACACACTGTTTGCTCCGATGATGACCCGCCCGCTCGGCACCGGAAACCGCTTTACTTCGGCGGATTTCGGGCATAACCTCTGCACCGAAATGATGGAGCGGCTGGCGAAAAACGGCAGAGATATGACCCAAGCCGAGATCGTATCAGTCGTGTTGTTCGTGACAGCAGAAGCCTCCCGCGTCTTGCGTAGCAAAACCGAGATCAAGCGCGCCTCCGACACTTCGACACGGCTGATTGACTATGTCAACGATCACCTTTACGGTGACATCTCACTTGCCAAGGTTAGCCGCGAGTTTTTCCTAAGCCAGTCACAGATCAACCGTATTTTCAAGGCCAACACCGGTTCATCTCTCGGCCAGTACGTTACTGCCAAACGGCTGCTCACCGCGCGTGACCGTATCCGTTCCGGCATTCCCGCCGCAGAAGCGTGCTACACCTGCGGCTACAACGATTATTCTTCCTTCTACCGCGCCTATGTCAAGCGTTTCGGTCATACACCGATGACGGATAAAAAAGACGAGTAAAACACCGCCCCGACAGGCTTCCGTCGGGGCGGTTACGTTTATGCGTATTGATGATACAGCCACAGTACGCTGTAGCGGTCTTTCAAGTCTTTGGCGTACTTTACGGCGTCTGCCAGCTTGGCCTCGCCATATGTCGTCAGGAACTCGTCGTAGTCCAATCCGATGCGTTGCACAAGTCCTTTCATTTCCTTCTCAGTGGGCGCTTCACGCAGAATATTGCACAGCGCCTCCCACTGCGGAATCACCGCCGACTCGTCATCACGCTCATACCAGCCAAGCTTGTTCTGCAGCGCGATCACGCCGTCCGCCGACGTGGAATACACGCGGTGGATCTCCGCTTCCCACGCCGCGCGGTCAAACGCCTTGCGGTGCGGTGTGCTGTGGAGCAGTTTCTCACGCAAACGTGCCGTTACCACCGCCGAATACAGCACGTCAATGCCGTGGGCAAAATACGGGCTCCCTTCCAGAATACCCGTAATTTCAAAGAAATGGGACAAATGATGCTCGCTGCCCGATGCGGGACGGGAGTTACCGACATAACTCATGGCAATACCCACCGTCACCAGTGCTTCCATCAGCAAGCCGATTGCTTGCTCATCCCGCCCCAAAATGCGTTCTGCCAGCGGCTCCACCGCTTTGGCGGTATCCATTGTCAGATCGTACACCGTTTGGCAGAAGTATTCACCGTAGATCGCTGTACTAAGTTTCCAGTCGTTGAGGCAGGAATATTTTCCGACAATATCGCCATATCCCGCTTTGAGCATATCCAGCGGTGCGGTCTTCAGCACCGCCGTATCGGCAACGATCACCATCGGCGGACGAGCGTTGCGGGTAACCTTCATACCACCGAGGATCAACGCCGCACCCACCGATGCGTAACCATCCATCGACGGCGCTGTCGCTACGATACCATACGGCAAGCCGTGTCGGAAACTGACATCCTTACACAGATCGTTAATAACACCCGAGCCGATACCCACAAGCATATCGGTGTCGGCGGTCAGTTTTGCTTCGATCTCGGCAATACACGTCTCATCCGGCACCACAACACCGTCTGCGTGTAAAATCAGTGTCGCCTCCACCGTATCACCCAGCTGTTCGCGCACCTGTTCGCCGCACACAGCATCGGTGTTGTCATCAGCTACCAGCAAAATATGACGATAGCCGTCCAACACCTCCGGAAGTGACTGCAGCGCGTTCGCACCGATGCGAATCGCTTTGATAGGGCAATCGTGATCACGGCCACACGCACAATCATGAATACCGGCGGTCAATTCTGTCTGAGTCATATTTCTTCCCCTTTCAACGCGCGCAGGATCTCTGCGCCGCTCTCCAGCACCATATCCGGGCGATCCTCCGAGGCATCCAAGATTGCCTGCGTCGTTTCACCGCTCATCACCAAAATACTCACCGTGCCCGCGTTGATACCACTCTTAACGTCGGTGTAAATGCGGTCACCCACCACAGCGGTCTGCTCCTTGGAAACACCCGCCATCTCCATACCGAGCAATGGCATCAGCGGTTCGGGCTTGCCGATAAAGATCGGGCGCCGACCGGTGCAGTTGAAGATCATGTCGCACACACTGCCACAGTCCGGCACACTGCCAAACTCTGTCGGGCACACATAATCGGGATTGGTAGCGATATAGGCAACGTCGTGCAGTAACAGCAGCTTGCACACGTCTTCCAGTTTGCGGAAGGTAAGTTCATTGTCATTGCCCATCACGATGCAATCGACCTTATCCAGATCCTGTGTCACCGTAAACCCGGCAGCCTCAAACTCACGGATCAGTGACTGCGTACCACAAACGTACAGCGTATCGTTCGGGTGATTCTTCTTCAAATAATGGATCGTCGCCTGCGACGAGGTGATAAAATCCTCTTTGGTCGCTTCAATACCAAGGCGCGACAGCTTTTGGATGTACGCCTCCACGCTCTTGGAAGAGTTGTTTGTCATAAACATATACCGGGCGCCCTGCTCACGGATACAGGCAAGCAGCTCCTTGGTAAAATCATACAGACGGTCGCCGAGGTACAGCGTGCCGTCCATATCGAACAGATACAGCTTTAGAGAACGGATCGTTTCCGCAGTGGTCATAGCCATTCCTCCCTTTTCGGACACTTCCATCACATGATACACATGGCACAGCAAAAAAGCAAGAAAAACCGCCGGAAATCACAGCATGTGCGATTACCGGCGGTCTTGATCTCCTGCGGGGTACTTATCCTGCTTCGTAATATTGGTCAGCTTGGCAGGC
>JAGBFF010000050.1 GCA_017936615.1 Clostridia bacterium
GTGACGAGGACGACGTCTGCTTCTTCTCCGCACCCGGCCGCACCGAGATCGGCGGCAACCATACCGATCACAATCACGGCTGCGTTATCGCCGGCAGTGTCAATCTGGACGTGATCGCCGTCGCTGCTAAAACCGAGGAGCCGATCATCCGCATTAAGTCCGCAGGCTACAAGCCGGACACGGTCGCGCTGAACGATCTAAAGCTTCACGAAAACGAGTACAACCGTTCTTCTTCTCTGGTGCGCGGTGTGACGGCACGCTTTGAACAACTCGGCTATGCGATCGGCGGTATGCGCGCGTACACCACCTCCGAGGTGCTCAAGGGCTCCGGCCTGTCTTCCTCGGCGGCGTTCGAGGTGCTGATCGGTACGATGCTGAATCACCTGTATAACAGCGGCACCGTCAGTGCTGTGGAGATCGCACAGATCGCACAATACGCGGAAAACGTCCATTTCGGCAAGCCGAGCGGCCTGATGGATCAGATGGCCTCCTCGGTCGGCGGTATCATCACCATTGATTTTGCCGATACCGATCACCCCGTTATTGAAAAGGTAGAGTACGATTTTGCAGCAAGCGGGCATCGCCTATGCATCATCGACACCGCCGGCAACCACGCCGCGTTGACCCATGAATACGCCGCCGTGACCGACGAGATGAAGCGGATCTCACGCGCGATGGGTGTCGATTTCCTGCGCGAGACATCGTATGAGGCCGTTTTGAAGCAGCTGCCTGAGCTGCGCCGCACCTGTGGTGACCGCGCCGTGCTGCGCGCTCTGCATTTCTTCGGCGATAACGAGCGCGTAGCCAAGGAGGTCGCTGCTCTCAAGAGTGACGATTTTGGTGCCTTCCTGCGGCTCGTCACCGAATCGGGACATTCGTCGTTTGAGTACCTGCAAAACATCTATTCCAACAGTGCCGTACACTTCCAGGGCCTTTCCGTGGCGCTGGCACTGGCACAGCGCGTACTGGACGGTCGCGGTGCTTATCGCGTACACGGCGGCGGCTTCGGCGGGACCACGCAGAACTTCGTCCCCGAGGACCTGCTGCCGAGTTTTACCGATACGCTGGAGAGCGTGTTCGGCAAAGGCAGCTGTCATATCCTGAATATCCGTCCCTGCGGCGGTGTGGCGGTAACCGCTGACTGAATTGTGTAAAAACGCCGGGGTGTTCGTTGTGAACACCCCGGCGTTTTGCTGTCAAAAAGAAAACCGCCCGTGTGGGCGGTTTCGGAAAACTGAATTAGTTTTCGCCTCTCATGCTGGCGAAGCACTCGCTGCAGTACACAGGGCGATCCTCACGGGGCTTGAAGGGCACCTTCGCCTCTTTGCCGCAGTTGGCGCAGATGGCAACGTGCATTTCACGCTCGGGTCTCGCAGCGTTCTTGCGCGCGTCGCGGCAAGCCTTGCAGCGCTGGGGCTCGTTCACAAAGCCTTTCTCAGCATAGAACTCCTGCTCACCGGCGGTGAACACGAATTCCGCGCCACATTCCTTGCATACCAGGGTCTTGTCTTCGTACATACGTTTTTACCTCGCTTTGATGTATTGTTTGCCCTGCGACGTACTAAGACCGACACCTTTGCAAGCAGCGCTCTTATTCAGCTACTCGGGCAACTTATTTGCGAAACGGCTTTGCCGTTTACCGCCTTGATGGGAAGAAAGAGACCGCCAGCTTACGGCGCAAACGCTGAAGCGCGTTATCCACCGCTTTGCGGCTGATGGACAGGGATGCTGCGATCTCCTCGTACGAATAGGCACCCAGATACCGCATCAGCACGCGGTACTCCAGCTCGGTAAGCGCCGAGCGGAGATGCGCCCGCAGGGACTCAAGCTCCTCCTGCCGCACCAGCAGTGCCGCCGGATCATCCGCCGAGGCGATATCCGACGCAGGGGGCTCGTCCGGGTCGTTCAGCAACGGGGGGACCCCCTGCGACCGACGAACGGCGGAAAGCATACGGTTGCGCATACAGGTGCAGGCGTACGTGCCAAACGCCGCTCCGTTTTCGGGAGTGTAGGTTCGCACGGCAGACAGCAGGCCAAGCAGGCCTTCCTGCGCCAGATCCTCGGCATCCAGCGACGACGTGCCGCTGTACTGCATCGAGAGGCGGTGCAGCATCGCCGAATAGCGAGACACCAGACACGCAAACGCTTCTTCATTCTCGGAACACGCCAGAGAAGCCAGTTGGCTGTCGCTGAGATCCCGAAAAGCGGGAACCGCAGATGCAGAAAGCAACCGACTTCACCTCGCGCAAAAATACCGAAAACTATTCGTACATAAATGTAGTATATCGTGACGCCGCTGAAAAGTCAACACCTTTTTTCAAAAAATTATTCAAATTGTTGAAAAAGACGGCGATGGGTGCGAAAGTTTTTGCAATTTTACATAAATCGACCAATTTTGTCAGGATTTTCCTTGCAGGTATTCGTGGATCGACAAAGCCGCCCTCTTTCCTGCTCCCATGGCTAAGATAACGGTCGCGGCACCGGTCACGGCGTCACCGCCGGCATAAATGCCTTCACGCGTGGTCTGCAGCGTGTCCTCGTTTACGACCAAGCAACCGCGGCGATTGGCTTCCAGACCAGGTGTGGTGGTGCGAATCAACGGATTGGGAGAATTACCGATGGCGGCGATGACCATATCCACGTCGATCGTATGATTGCTGCCCACGATCTCCTGCGGGCGGCGACGACCGGATGCATCCGATTCACCAAGCTCCATCGCCACACATTCCAGTGCAGTCACATAGCCGTCCTCGTTACCGTGAACAGCCACCGGCGCGGTGAGAAACCGAAACTCGATGCCCTCCTCTTTGGCATGGTGGATCTCCTCCAGACGCGCGGGCATCTCCGCCTCGCCGCGGCGATACACCACCGTTACCTGCTCGGCTCCCAAGCGTTTGGCGCAGCGCGCGGCATCCATCGCCACGTTACCGCCGCCCACGACTGCCACGCAGCGAGCGCGCTGAACGGGAGTATCGTATTCGGGACGGTACGCCTTCATCAGATTGATACGGGTCAGGAACTCGTTGGCGGACAGTACGCCGAGCAAGCCCTCACCGGGGATGCCGAGAAAACTCGGCAGGCCGGCGCCACTGCCGACAAACACCGCCTCATAGCCCTGTTCCAACAGTTCGTCGATCGACAGCACCTTGCCGACGACCATATTGGTCTGCACATCCACACCCGACCGACGCAGGGCATCGATCTCCTGCTGAACGATCGCCTTCGGCAAACGAAACTCCGGAATACCGTACATCAGCACGCCGCCGGCGGTGTGAAACGCCTCGAATACCGTGACCTCGTAGCCTAACCGATTGAGATCGCCGGCGCAGGTAAGACCCGCCGGCCCGGAGCCGATCACGGCAACACGGTGTCCGTTTCGAACGATGGAATCGGTCGGCTGTGCCGCCGCTTGCGTACGGTGATAGTCGGCGGCAAAACGTTCCAGACGACCGATACCAACCGCCTCACCCTTGATAGCGCGGACACAGCGCGACTCGCACTGATTTTCCTGCGGACAAACACGACCGCACACAGCGGGCAGCGCATTGGTGCCGCTGATAATCTGATACGCCGTCTCAAACTCGCCCTCGCGGATCTTGGCAATAAAATCGGGGATCTGCACGTTCACGGGGCAACCCTCCACGCAGGGACGGGTCTTGCAATTCAGACAACGCTGTGCCTCGGACACCGCCATTTCCACGGTGTATCCCAGCGCCACCTCATCAAAGTTAGTTGCACGCACCTGCGGATCCTGCTCCGGCATCGGCGTTTTGTGCGGTTGATTGTTAACGGCCATGGCTCTGTTCCTCCAAAAATGCCATGCGGCATTCGTGCTCCTGCTCGTGATACTGGCGCAGACGCTTCATCGACTCTTCCCAATCGATCTGATGTGCGTCGAATTCCGGACCGTCCACACAGGCAAATTTCGTCTCCCCGCCGACAGTCAGGCGACAACCACCGCACATACCCGTACCGTCAATCA
>JAGBFF010000051.1 GCA_017936615.1 Clostridia bacterium
GGTGCTTGCCGGTGCTGTCACCCAGTTCTGGACCGACGTGGTGTGGGGCGAGCTGGACGTCCTGTTTATTGATATGCCTCCCGGCACCGGCGATATTCCGTTGACCGTGTATCAATCCCTGCCGGTCGACGCCACCGTCGTGGTCTCCACCCCGCAGTCGCTGGTGCAGATGGTGGTCGGCAAAGCCAAGACCATGGCTGATCTGCTGAACATCCCCGTTGTTGGTCTCGTGGAAAATATGAGTTACCTTACCTGTCCGGATTGCGGCAAAAAGATCGCGCTGTTCGGCGAGGAGAATGGTCTGGACGAGGCGGCGCGCCGTATGAATATCGCACTGCTTGCCAAGCTGCCGATCGACGCCAATGTCTCCCGCCTGTGCGATTCGGGCGAGATCGAGCGTGTGGTGTGCGACGAGATCGCGCCCGCAGTCGACGCGGTGGAAGCCTTACTGAAATAAGTTTGACACAAAAGCAACACCCGATGCGGCTATCGCATCGGGTGTTGCTTTTATATTGCTTATTATCCCTGGTAGGTCGTCACTTCGGCGCTTTCGATCGTTACCGCAACGACCGGCTTGCCGTTGCTGTCGGTCACAACGCCGGCGATGGCCTCCACCACGTCCATACCGTCAATGACCTGGCCAAACACGGTGTGTCCGCCCTCGCGGCGATAGGCACCGTCAAGGTGAAGGTTGCCGCCGTGCTTCTCGTACAGCTCCCACGCCTCTTCCGGGATCCACTCGTACACATACTGATCGGTGATGATATCCTTCCAGCCGCCGGGATAGTACTTATCCACCGTTTCCTGTCCGTAGGACTTCACCATTTGCTCATACAGATCCTTGGCGACCTCTTCGCGGTATTCCGGCGAATATGTCTCCCTCTCACCAAAGTTTTCGGGATCGCACTGGTTAATAAAGAACTGGCTCCCGTTGGTGTTCTTGCCGCTGTTCGCCATCGACACCGCGCCGGTGATGTTGATCAACTTCTGATCGAATTCGTCCTCGAAATCCTTGCCCCAGATGCTCTCACCACCGCTACCGGTACCCTCGGGATCGCCGCCCTGGATCATAAAATCCTGGATCACGCGATGGAATGTCAAACCGTTATAGTACCCGTTCCGTACGTGGGTCACAAAGTTCTCCACCGCTTTGGGCGCGGCTTCGGGGAACAGGCGGATAGCGATATCGCCCTTGCTGGTGTGCAGGATCACGATCTGCTCACCAATCTCGGGCTTCTCCAGCTGGAAACCCAGCTCCTTCTCCGGGTACGCCGTGCTGACGCCGTTTTCCTTAACCTCACCCGCCTGCGGCGCATCGGTTTCTGAGCCGCCGGTCGGTTTCGTGGTCGTTGTGGTTGTCGCGCCGTTCGCCGTAGTCGTTGCGGTGGTTTTTTGCGTAGCGGTAGTCGTCGGTCGGCTTCCCGTAGTCGCCGTGGGCGAGATCAGCGTCTCGTTACACGCCGTCATACACAGGCACAGCAGCACCGCCGCCACCGACACCAAACAGTTGCGTAGCATCATGCATCATACTCCTTTACTTCGACGGTGCTAATCACCACGTCCTCGCGCGGACGGTCCTGCGCGCCGGTAGCCACCGCCGCGATCTCGTCCACAACATCCATACCGTCATATACCTGACCGAAAACGGTGTGGTGATAATCCAGGTGCGGGGTGCCGCCCTGCGTGCGGTAAGCCTCCTCCGCTTCCTCGGGGAAATACCTGCGCAGCTCTGCCATCTGCGACAGCAGACCGGGCGACACACGTTTTGCCTGTACGATAAAGAACTGACTACCATTGGTACCAGGGCCGGCATTCGCCATCGACAGCGCACCGCGCAGGTTGTGCAGCTTGGCGGAAAATTCGTCCTCAAACGGACGTCCCCAGATACTCTCACCACCGCAGCCGGTGCCGGTCGGATCACCGCCCTGGATCATAAAATCGTTGATGACGCGGTGGAAGATCAACCCGTCATAATAGCCGTTTTTGGCGTGAGTCACAAAGTTCTCCACCGTTTTCGGTGCTTGCTCGGGAAACAGGCGCACTGCTATATCGCCGTGGTTCGTATGGAAAACCGCTACGGTTTCGCCCTTCTTCGGAAGTGCCAATTGCTCCATAATAAACTCCTTTGTTTCAAGACAGCACGGCTGTCGTTTTCGTTCATTATACGATTTTTACGCCGTTTTGTCAAGGCGGCCAACCGTCAGCATCCACACCCCGCCCAACACTAGCAGCGCTGCCGAAATCGCCGCCGAGCCGGAAAACACCCGCGCGATCGGCTGTTGCAGTATACCGCCGACCGCCTGCGGTAGCGGAATATAGCGCAGGAGCAGCGCGGTTAGAAACGCCGTCAGTACGCCCTGCGCCAGCCGTGCCACGAAGAAGCCGCGATCGATCAGTTTCAGGCCGCGCAACGACGACGCCAACTGACAATGTACCGACAAGCCGCCGAATCCTACAGCAAAAGCAAGTAATAACGCCGCGTTTTCCGGAAGCGCAGCTGCGGCTGTACAGCCGCAGCTGACCTCCAGCACGCACGCAAGGAGAGCCGACCACAGCTTATCCCCCGCTACCGTGCCACCGCCGATCAGTGCCGTCACCCCCGATGCATCCGTAAAGGCCAACGTTGCAGCAAACAGCAGCACAAATCCACACATATACAGCAGTGCCTCGCACGCCGCCGTGACCGATTCCACCAGCGCCGCTGTAGGAGGTAACGGTCTCGCAATGCTTCGAGGTCGGACAACGATTCGTCGTCGACTGCCCCTCGGCGCGCCGACAACGCCTAAAATCAAGGATGCAAGGAGATGCGCAGCAAACAGGATCATTCCAAAGCCCACACTCCCCATCAGCCCGACCCCGACCGCACTAATAACAAATCCGGGGCCACCGTTGACACAAAAGCGCAGCATTCGGCGCCCCTCGGCACGATCGAGTTGGCCGTTGCGCACCAAGTCTCCCACCACCGCGCCGCCGGCAGGATATCCCCCTACCGCGCCGATCAGGATCCCCGCCGCACAGCACCCCGGCAGGCCAAACAACCACCGAGTAAGACGTTCCGCGCGCCGTCCGATCACTGCCGCCACGCCGGAGCGTGTTAAAAATCCACCCAGCACCAAAAACGGGAACAGCGACGGAATCAACACCGCAGAACAAATGGATAGCCCCCGACTGATCCCGCCCGCGACCGCTTGCGGCCGCCACAGCACCGCCGCTCCGGTAAGCACGATCCCCACCGTGAGCAGCAGTGTTTTTGCCCGCTGCCTGACCTGCGTTTTCATATGACATCCCTCCACCGTTTCATTGTATGGAACCGCGCTGCCGCATTATTCCTGCGGTGCGAACATAGGATAAAGCAAGGAGGGATCGCTGTGAAAGCATCCAAGCGAAAAGAAGTCTTGTCCCACCATCTCGAGCGTTCACTGCACCTGCCGGACGGTGTACTCACTACGCTGCCGCGTATGGAGCTGTCCGGCAACCGTCGCATACTGATTGAAGGCTGTAAGGGTATCGTCGAATACGACGAGGACCGTATTTGCCTACGCACCGAGGTCGGCACCGTACGGTTTCTGGGACGGTCACTGTATATGCATCGGTTGAACCCCGCCTGCGCCGTCATCACCGGGCGTTTACTATCGGTGGAATTTTTGGAGTGACTCTTGGAGGTGCGCTATGTCCTTCTCAAGCAGACTGACCGGCTTCGTTCTTATCCGCTGTGAGGGCGGTTATCCGACACGGTTTCTCAACGCCGCTGCCGACGCAGGCATCCCGCTGTGGGATATCCGGCATAAAGACGGTGTGCTGTGGTGCCGCGCACCCGCCGCCGATTATCGCCGTCTGCGCCCCGCTGCACGACGAGGCTGTGTACGGATGCGCGTACAAAAGCGTGGCGGTCTCGTGTTTCACCTGCGCCGCTTTCGTCTGCGTTTTGGGTTGGCGGTCGGCACACTGCTATTTTTAGGGATACTGCAAGCCTTCTCATCCCGAATCTGGGTGATAAACATTGAGGGCAACCTCACCGTCCCTGACAGCACCATCCGCGCAATATTAGAACCGCTCGGTATCCGGGAAGGCGTCTCGTTTGCCGACGTCGATCTGACCGATCTGCGGCTGACCGCACTGCAAAAGCTACCGTCACTGACATGGCTGACCGTCAATCAATCGGGCAGCATCGTCACGGTAGAGGTGCGGGAACGCACATCCACCGAACCGTTGTCCGACACAGCTCCCGCTAACCTGGTCGCCGTCTGTGACGGAGTGATCCTGCGTGTCAACGCCGTCACAGGGCAAGCGGTCGTCAAGCCGGGTGACGCAGTAACGCGCGGTGATCTGCTGATCAGCGGCGTGATGGACAGTTCGGTCGGTCCTCAACTCAAACGCGCCGCGGGCAGTGTCACCGCGCGCACTACCCACACACTGACCGTCACCGTGCCGCTGTGCGAGACCGTTACCAACCGTACCGCACACGTGATCGAACGCGCGTCACTCACGCTGTTCGGGTTGCAAATACCCCTTTATACCGACACTCCGCTGCGCGGTGAACCGACCGTCACGACCGAAACGCGGCCCCTGCGGGCAAACGGAGTCGCATTGCCGATCGGACTGCACATGACGCGCTACCACTACCCAGTGGAGGAAACCGTTGTCCGCACAGCAGAGGAGGCGGATATCCTGGCAGAACAGCAACTGGCGACGGCCGAGAAAACGTTGCGAGAGACCTTGACCGTGGAGGAGCGCGTTGTGCACCGCGAGATCACCGACGAAGGGGTCACGCTCACGGCGGTTTACACCGGAACGCAGGAACTGACCGTCGCTGCTCCGATTGCGTAATCACGGTGGTTTTACTGCCAAATTTTGTTTATTTTGCTAGTGACAAGGCGATTTTTTTGTGGTATACTAACATAAATATTACGCAGGAAGTGAGGCGGCGGCGTGGAACAGCTTATCAATGTCGATCGCATGGAACAGGCTGTGGCGCTGTTCGGCAATTTTGACGAAAATATTCGACTCATTGAGCAGCAATATCACGTCAGTATCCTGAATCGAGACAGTGAGATCAAGGTCAGCGGCGAACCGGAGGACGTGATGCACGCTACCCGTGCCATTCACGGCCTGCTGCAGCTCATCAGCCGCGGTGAGCAACTGACCGAGCAAAACGTGCGGTACGTGATGATGCTGGTCAATGAGGGTGCCGAGCAAAAGCTGCCCACGCTTTCGGGGGACAGCATTTGTATCACCTCGAAAGGTCGCCCGGTCAAACCAAAAACGCTGGGGCAGAAAGCCTATGTTGAAGCCATCCGCAAAAACACCGTCACGCTGGGCATCGGCCCTGCCGGTACGGGTAAAACGTATCTGGCGGTCGCCATGGCGGTGGAGGCATTCCGCTCCAAGCAGGTCAACCGCATCATCCTCACCCGCCCGGCGGTGGAGGCAGGAGAAAAGCTCGGCTTTCTGCCGGGGGATCTGCAATCCAAGGTCGACCCCTATCTGCGACCGCTGTACGACGCACTGTTTGATATGCTTGGTACCGAAACCTACCAAAAATATATGGAACGCGGAAACATTGAGGTCGCGCCGCTCGCGTATATGCGAGGCCGTACATTGGACGACAGCTTTGTGATCTTGGATGAGGCACAGAACACCACCCCCGAACAGATGAA
>JAGBFF010000052.1 GCA_017936615.1 Clostridia bacterium
GGCAAGAAGGGAGGCGGTGCCGATGAAACGGCGCGACCGAAATATTTCGTCCGGTAAGCAGACGACACCGTCTCGTTTGTTCGGGCGAACGGCAGTGGATTGGCACGAGTCGTGGGATACGTTTTGCCGATTTTGTTATGTTGTCGGTATTTGTTCGATCCGCTGTGTAAAAGCGATCGGTCGCTTTACGCGCAATCTGTGGCGTCCGCTGATGCGTGTTGTACACCGCGCGATCGAGTGGTTGTTTTTGCGGCACGGACGCAAGTTGGCGGCGGAGTGGCGCGCGCTGCGCACCGATTTTGCCCGAGCCACGGCGCGTGTGCAGGGGATCGAAAAAGGCCGAAAACGGCAGCTGATGCGGGAAATGCTGGCGCTGCCCGTCTTGGCGGTGCGCCGCCACCGCGCGATGCTTCGCACATTGTTGAATCTGGCGACGCCTGTCGCTGCGGCGGTGGTGCTGATCTGTACGGTGTGGTACTGGCGACAGGCGAATTTTGTATTGGCACTGGAATATAACGGCGAAGCGTTTGGGTATATCGCCAACGAGTCGACGTACAATACTGCGGCTGCGGCAGTGCAAAATATGGTCATCAACGCCGACGATTCGTTTAACGTACAGCGGTCACCGCGTATGGTACTGACCGTCGCTTCGGGAGCGGAGCTATTGAACGTTCAGGAGGTCAGCGATCGCATTTTAAGTAGCGTCAGTGGGTTGCTGACGGAGACCTCCGGTCTGTACGTGAACGGGCAGTTCTGTGGCGCCCTGCCACGCGAAACACTCGAACGGCTGATGTCCGCCTCTTTGGCCAGGAAAAACGTGGAGCAGACCGAGACGGTACGCTTTTTTGCCCAGATTGAGATCGTGGACGGCTTGTATCCCGTGTCCGCGGTAAGCACGGAGGCGGAGGTCATCGCCTATCTGGATATGCTGCCTGTGCAGGTCAGCCGGTTTGTTACATACACGGAAGAAGTGAAGTACGAAACCGTTGTTAAATGGGATGAAAGCAAGCCGTTAGGTGATGATACCGTTACGGTCAAGGGGCAAAACGGTAAGCAGCGTGTGACGCTGGAGATCATTACGGTGAACGGTGAGGAGCAGTACCGTACGGTTGCGTCCACGCAGATTATCACCGAACCTGTCGACGAGGTCATCGTTAAGGGAGGTCACACCTATTCCGAGGATGCCGTGGCGGGTGACGGCGTGGCAACCGGCCGGTTCGTATGGCCGTTGCCGTATACCAAGGTGATTTCGTCGCCGTTCGCCTCCCGTTGGGGCAGCTTCCACGGTGCGATCGATATTTCTAACGGCCGTGTCAACGGCAAGCCGATCATCGCATCCGACGGTGGCACGGTGGTTGAGGCGGGGTGGCACAACAGCTACGGCTACTACGTACTGATCGATCACAACAACGGATTTATGACGCGTTATGCGCATTGTAGCTCGCTGAACGTTAAAGCGGGACAAAAGGTTGCCCAGGGCGAATACATCGCCAACGTGGGCAATACCGGCTATTCCTTCGGCGCACACCTGCACTTCGAGGTGATTCTGAACGGACAGCTCGTTGATCCGATGAATTACGTGGAATATTAACAGATAAAGAACACCCCGAAAGGCAGAGCCTTTCGGGGTGTTTGTATAAGAAAAATGATTATCGGACGACTTCCACGGTATAGCCGCGTTCTTTGAGTAGGTCAGCCATACCTTCTTCGCCGACAACGTGCGCCGCACCGACGCAGATGAACACGTCACCGCCAGAGGCCAGTGCTTCTTCGGCGAAATTCGTCATCTTGTAATTGCGCTCGGTGACCATGGCGCGCTTATATTCCCAAAGGTAGCCCCAATTATCATCGCTTCCTGAATAGGTGATCTCGGTTGCTTCTTCCAATTCCTGCTCATTGCCTTTTTCCCAAATGTTCATCATGTCTTTCATCGTGGCTTTTACAACATCTTGATGGTAATAATCGATGATCGAGGACTGTAACAAAAGAAGCTGAAGGTCGTCGGAAAAATCCACCATCATTTGGCACTGCGATTCAGCAGATTCGACATCTATGATTGTTTTGTTCTTCTCGTAAGCCAGATTGAGAAGATGACGATCTATGCCAAGATCGCTGTTGGCGCCGATGAGTTCGTTGGTGATGCTGTCGATTATGTCGCTCCAGAAAATGGGGATGAAAAATTCCAGATCTTTGTGATACAGTCCGTAGCTGTCCAAAATAGCGTAAGCCTCATCAAATATCTCTGTCGGGATATAATCAGGAAGCAGATCGCGCTCCGGATGAAGCATAAGTGACAGTACACGGGATTGCTCATGGATGTCGTTTTCATAAGCGATTATATCGAATTCTACAGCCAAACTATCGGCTTCGTTAAAGGCATCCATCACATAATTCGGCAGGGGATAGAAGGACGATTGGCCAACGTGAATGGAGCCAAACAGCCAGATAACGTGCCCCTGATCATCGGTGACCTTATACAGCAGCGGTGTAGCAGTCGGCTTTTGTTGTGGGATGGTAGGTGTTGGTCGTTTAGTGGTGGGGACAGGCTTTGTCGCTTTCGTGGTTCGGGAAGTCGTCGTTGCTCGAGCAGTCGTTGTCGTGCTGTTTTTTTGAATTGTCGTGACGGTAGTCTGCGTTGTAGAGGCGGAGACCGTTGTTGCGGTACTTGGTTCATCCAAGGTGGTCGTGACCGTCGTGGTGGCGGAGTTCGCAGTTGTATCCTGCGCGCTATCGGATGTTGCCGCCGGACGGGTGGTACACGCTGCCAATGTGATGCATAATGCAACAGATAGCAACAGCGACAAACACTTTTTGAATTTCATAGTAACGCCTCCTTGTATTCAGTATATCGTGTTTCGAGTGAAAAAGCAAGAAATAAAGTACGCCTTGCCGTGCGGCAAGGCGTGTCGTATGGGTTAAGAGAGTGCGTATTTTTCACGATACGCGGTACAAGCCCGGCGGAAGTGTTCGTCGTCCGCTTTGATGGCGCGCAGGTTTTCGTGGATGTTCATATCGTGATGCGACAGGTCGACGATGCCGATAGAGATGTTGGAGCAATGGTCGGAAACACGCTCCAGGTCGGTGAGAAGATCCGACCAGATAAAGCCGGCGTCGATGGTGCAATCACCCTGCTGGAGACGCTGGATGTGTGCCGAACGCAGCGAGTCTTTCAAGTCGTCAATGACCTCTTCCAGTGGGGAGATGGAGATAACGGCATCGATATCGCCGGTAGTAAAGGCGCTGAGTGTCAATTCCAGGATCTCACGCACGGCGGAGACCAGCGTGTCCATTTCGTTGTTGGCAGAGCCGGAGAAGACGATCTCTTTTTCACGTAGTTCCTCGACCGATTCCAGAACGTTGACGCCGTGGTCGGAGATGCGTTCAAAGTCACCGATCGCCTTAAGCAGCATAGCGGCCTCGGCGCTGTTGGCATCGCCGATCGGCAACGAACTGAGCTTGACCAAGTACGAGCCGAGAATGTCCTCATAATGGTCGGTGGCTTCTTCGTTTTCGCGTACCTTTTCCGCCTTTTCAGGTGTATAACTGCTGATACAATCCAACGCATCATACAGCGTTTGTACCGCGTGCTGAGCCATTTCGGTAGCAACCGTGCGGCAGCGCTCCAACGCGACGGCCGGCGTGTTGAGCAGGCGGTTGTCCAGTTCGGCGGCGGTTTCGGGCGTTTTATCGTCGGGAATGAGACGGATGACCAGCCTTTCCAATAAACCGCCCATTGGCATCAGCAGGGCGGTACATAGGATATTGAATATCGAGTGCGCCACGGCGATGCCGATCAAGCTTGCCGATTGATCCAAAAGAACCGGATGCAACACCAGGTCAACAACCCAAAATACAGACAGCCATACCACGGTGCCGATCACATTAAACAAAAGGTGCACCAACGCGGTGCGACGCGCGTTTTTGTTGGCACCGATACCCGAAAGCAGCGCCGTGATACAGGTGCCGATATTCTGACCCATAATGATGGGGATGGCGGCGCCAAAGGTGATCTGACCGGTGGTAGCCAGCGCCTGCAGGATACCGACGGATGCCGAACTGGATTGGATGATCGCTGTGAGGATCGCACCCGCCAGCATACCGAGCAGAGGGTTTTGGAACATCAAGAACAGATCGCGGAAGCCGGGAACGTCCTTGAGGCCCGATACGGCGGCGGACATAGTATCCATACCGAACATCAAGGTGGCAAAGCCAAGCAGGATCATACCCGTGTCCTTGGTCTTGTTCTTTTTGCAAAACATAAAGAAAACAATGCCGATCAGTGCCAAAACGGGCGTGAAGGACGTCGGTTTCAAAAGTTTTATAAACACATTGTCGCCATCAATACCGCTGAGGCTCAAAATCCAGGCGGTCACGGTGGTACCGACGTTGGCGCCCATAATGACGTTGATAGCCTGCTTCAGCAGTAACAGGCCGGAGTTAACAAAGCCGACGACCATAACGGTGGTGGCCGAGGAACTCTGAATCACGGCGGTGACGCCGAGACCGGTCAGAAAACCGGCGGCGCGGTTGGAAGTCAATTTACCCAATACGGTGCGCAGACTGTTGCCGGCGCGACGCTCCAGGGCTTGTCCCATCAGCGTCATACCAAACAGAAATAAGCTTAAGCCACCGACCATTGATAAGATGTCGAATATACTCATAAATCACCAATTCTCCTTTACGCGATATTCGATATGAAATTGTAAGCCTACTATGATAAAAGCGCAACGCGCTGAATTATTCTTCCAAATCACTCCAGTATATACTATACGAAAAAGCTGGGAAAATGTCAAGAAAGAAAGGGGTAGCTCGAACTAAAAAAGTGGGACTTGTTTTTTGCAGGGTATTGTGGTATAGTTGGTCGGAAAACGGTTAGGGTAGGGAAGGCTAATGAGTACAAGAATTCTGAAAATTCCGCATTTTCATGTGCATCATACAAAACCGGTACGTCACAACCGGCTGTGGCAGGTTGTTAAAAGCAATGTTGTGATGATGGTTGCTTTAGCGGCGGCGCTCATTACCTGCTGTATTGTACCGCCCGACCGGCAGTATCTGGAGTATTTCGATCTCAAGACGTTGACCTGCTTGTTCTGCGTGCTGGCAGTCGTGTGTGCGCTGAAAAATATCCGCTTTTTTTACACACTGGCCAAGAAGATCGTTCAGGTGTTCGGCAACGTCCGTATGAGCGTGCTCGCGTTGGTGTACATTACCTTTATCGGATCGATGCTGATCGCCAACGATATGGCGTTGCTGACGTTTCTACCCCTCGGATATTTTGTCCTCAACACCACCGGAAAAGAAAAGTATATGGCGTTTACCTTTATTATGCAAAACATCGCCGCCAATTTGGGCGGGATGCTGACGCCGTTTGGAAATCCGCAAAACCTGTATTTGTACACCAAATTCCAGATTCCTAATCTGGAGTTTATAGGAATCATGGCGCCGCCGTTCATTGTGTCGATTCTTCTGATCACGGTGTGCTGTCTGGTGTTCGTCAAGCCGGAGTCGCTGAAGATCGAGGAGGAAGAGGTGCGATTGCCCGCGGGAAGAACGGCGATCTACCTTGTGCTGTTTGCTCTGTCGATCGCTATCGTGTTCCGTGGGATACCGTATTGGATCGGACTCGTTGTGATTCCCGCGTGTCTGTTGGTGATGGATCGTAAAGCTCTCAAAATGGTGGATTATCCGCTGCTGCTGACCTTTGTTTTCTTCTTCATTTTCGGCGGGAACATGGCGCGGATCGACGCGGTACGAGAGTTCTTTTCCTCACTGCTGCAGCAAAACACGTTGGTGTTCAGTGCGCTGTCCTGCCAGTGTATCAGCAACGTGCCGTCTGCTATTTTACTGTCGCAATTTACCGGCAATTACAGCGAGCTGTTGGTCGGCGTCAATATCGGCGGCGTTGGCACATTGATCGCTTCACTGGCGAGCCTTATCACGTTCCGTGAGTATACCGGCCACCATCCTGAAAAAACCGTTTATTATGTAAAGCTGTTTTCAGCATTTAATTTCGGTTTTCTGTTCCTGTTGACGGCGTTTATGCTGTTGTGGAATTCACTGTAGCATTGAATAAACGGCGGCTCTGCAGAAGTGCAGAGCCGCCGTTTTTACTTACTTCGTTGTCAGACGGACGGTTTCCGTTGTCGTTGAGGGGCGGAGGATGGCGAAGCGATTGTAGGCCAAAAGCTTATTGAGAATCGTGGCGCTGTCGACGGTTTTACCGCTGAGAAGATCCAACGACGAATCGCCGCAGAACAGATACAGGCGGTGTGCCGCTTCGTTGGTGATATCGGCGCCATCGCACGCAATGATGATATCACCGACGATCAGATCGCGGGTGTAGGGGAGACGTGTGCGGGTGTCTTCAAGCCATTCGGCATTGACGGCATCGACCCGTTGTGTGACACCGCGACCACCAAATAGGCCCGGGGCAATGATGCTCACGTACCGCGTGCTCTCATCGTTCAGTGTGTAGTTATAAAGACCGTATTCCGTGTAAAGGTCGGTCATAACGGTTTCATAATCATCGGGCAGAAGTACGCCGATGTCCAATCCTTTGGCGTAAATGGCGTTCGCCAAAGCCATGCCGCGCTTGTCGGAGGTGGCGAGAGACTGCGCAGCGTTGAGGAGCGCTGATTGTTCCTCGCCGCTTAAGGTGCGATCGATGTACACCTTTGGACAGTCCACGTCCACGCCGCCGACCGTGCCGGCATTGCTGTAAACCACATCGCCGAGGGGGGCGTCATTGTTGACCCGGACGGTATAACTGACGGAGACTGTTGTTTTCGCCGGTACGGGGAGACTCCAGCTCAGATTACCGTCCTGCTCCGATGCTGCGCCGGATACGTAGGTGGTGTTGGAGGGGACGGTGTCCCGGATCTCCAGCGTAACATCCTTGTTGTTTTTGTTTTGGATCGAGAAGGTGAAGGTCATCTCATCACCGGGGCTGACAGTCATACCGTAGGTGTGTGAGGACAGCTTTTCTGCTACAATGCCTTCCATATTTTTGATACGGTTCTTCGTTTTCTCCGGCACACCGCCCTCATAGATGTTTAACGGACGGATGATGGCAATGCTGTCCAGCTTCGAAAATACGTGACGGTTTTTGGATGGATCAAACAGTGAGTCGGTGGACATCATCTGCACGGTGCCGTACGGCTCAAATTTTTCGGTATAATTGGCGTAGCTGTAGCTGCTGCCCGTGCTGTGGATGATATCATAGGTGAGTTTGTTGGAGGTGTCGTCTTTCTCATCGGTGCTTTCAGCTGCCGTGCCGCGGTAGCCGTCGTTTCCTTTCAGTACTTCCGCACCCACGTACAACATGGCGTGGCCGCCGCCTTTGCTGTAACGGATGACGATGATGTCGCCCATCTTCAGGTTCGCACGGAATTTCTCTTCCATAGCACGTTGCTGTTCGGCGGTTTCTTTGCCGGTGGGCCAGTATTTATAGACGCGTTCCGGTTCGCCTTTTTCAGTCAGAGACGTGGTCGTGTAGGAGAGGATATCGTAATCCAATGCTTCCCGATAGACGTCGTGGGTGAAGGCGGCGCAGTTGGTGTAGCCGAAGAACTGCGTGGTGTAGTCCTCGGGGGATTTCAAATTGTACTGCCAGCGATACTCCACCGGCTGGCTGTTTGGTGAAAACCGCGTGTCATCGTATTGAATACGGTTGCCGCGCGCGAGGAACGCCAGGGCAGTCTTGACGACAGCTTCCTGCTCGGGAGATTCGTATTTTATGGTGGTGACGGGTGCTTCGGGTGTGGTGGGCGCGGTAGGTTTCTCCTCTTTGGCACTGCAGCCGCCAAAGCAGATCAGCAGCACCGCAATGATCAGCACAGATGACAGAACACGCTTCATAAAAACAACTCCTTGCAAATCACCTTTATATGCACATCATATCATCGCTGTGGTCGGAAAACAAGGGGATGTCAAAAACTGGCACATCTTGTTCGGATTTTGGCAATCTTCGGGGAAAGCATTGATTTTTTCAAAAAAATGGAGTACACTGGTAAAAAAGAAACAACCGAAAAGGGGAGTCTTGTTATGCAGCTTATTGATATGTTTTACGATCAGATCCAGGATGCGGTTGATCGCAAGGTGCCGTTTGTGATCCCGATCGGTACGCTGGAGTACCACGCGCATCACGCTTCCTGCGGTACTGATACGATGGTGGTTACGGGTTGCCTGCGCGAGCTTGAAAAAGAAAAGGAGATTGTGGTGTGCCCGCCGATCTGGTACGGCGTCGCATCTTACGCGGTGTGTGAGCCGAAGCCGAGCCATTTCCACGTCAACGAGGATACCTATGCAGCGTACCTTTACGACGTGCTGAAGTCGATGATCTACGCCGGCATCAAGAATATTTATCTGGTACCGCATCATCAGACGGAGAATGCCGGTCTGATGCCGATGACCATCGCGTGCCATAAGGCAGCAAAGAAGGTCACGATGGAGTATATGGAGGACACGCTCGGCAAGGGCTGGTGGGGCAGCGATTCCTACGCCAGTTATTATGAAAACTGCGGCACGGGTGACGATCCGTTCTCTGACATTAAAGTCATTCCGCTGATCGGCGCTGAGGCGCAGATCAAATGCGGTGGCTTTGATCACGCCGGCAAGTGGGAGACCTCGCTGATGATGGGTACTTGGCCGGAAAATGTTGATCTGTCCCGTTGTGAGCAGAATACCGAGTGGTTTGCCGAGAGCGCGAAGGAAGCCTCCGCGGAGATCGGCGTTCATATGGTCAAGTGCACGCTGGAATGGCTGCGCGAAACCATCGTCTGATAAGAACGAAAAACACCGCCGCTTTGAAACACAAGCGGCGGTGTTTTTTATTGCTTCTTGTTAAACGTGGTCTTCATAGCGTTCGGCAGTGATCTTGCCGTCGGCAACAGTCAACTTGCACACGCGTGCGGTGCGATGCTCCTCGTAGCCTTCAGCGTTCGGCTTTGCGTAATCTCTGCCGTGATAGATGGCGTAATACTCGCCTTTGTATTTGATTACGCTGTGGTGGCCGGTGCCTTCCTCAAATTCGTTTTTAATGATGAGCGGAGCAAAGGCACCGTTGTTTTTCACCTTTTGGAAATCGACGGCTTTCAGATTACCGTCTGTGGATTTGGCGACCGCATAGCCGATGTGGTAGGTGTCGTCCTGATAGCAGCCGGCACTGTACATAAGGTACTGCCACTCGCCTTCCTGGAACCAGTAGGGCCCTTCCAACGTGTACCAAACTTTGCCATCAACGCAGGCCGGCGTGAATTTTTCTTCGTCAAACTCCGGTACGAGCACCTCCTTGGGATCGTGTTCCGGCGTGTAGGGGTCGATGAATCTGTCGACAAAAATACGTACGCCGGGGACATTGGTGCTTCCGGCTTTGACGTACCACAAAAACAAGTCCTCATCGGTTTGTACCATATGAGCATCGATAGAAAAATAATCGTACAGCGCCTTTTCTTCGGTGAAGGGTCCCAACGGGGATGTGGAGCATGCCACACGCAGGGGGCGTTTACCGTCCTGATAGTAGGATACGTACATATAGTACATATCATCGATTCTAATGACCGCCGGTGCCCAGAAATCACAACCTTCCTTAAACGCGGTAACTACACCGACGTATTGCCACGTGCCGAACAGATCATCGCTCTCATAGGCCTCTACGCCATCCATGGCGGTGACGTATAGATAAAATTTCCCGTCGTCCTCAAAAATAAACGGATCGGGCTGTGTTTTATTGTCGATGTTGAATGTTAATTTCACAGCAATCACTCCTCCTGTAGGTGGTACGAACATGTGGTGATCTTTCTCTTAATTATACCGTAAAACCACGGGAAAGTCAATGAATATTTTGTGTATGCGCTTAGAAAGAGAGTACATATTTGAAGAGTGATCCGATCATGAGCGAAAAAGGCCCAGGTGTTGTATCAACACTTGGGTTCTTATTTCAATTGAACATCCATACTACACCTCCTGCCGTGTAACGCATCAGATCACGAGGTATTCTGTTTGTCAAGCATGAATAATACGGCGGGTGGTTTCAAACCGTATCGTGAGAATGATGACCGTGGTGATGGTTATGTCCCGAACGGGGAAGAAGCTCCGCGTGGCAGTGCGTTTCGCGGCACTGTTCTGTGCTCGTTTCGATTTCTATCGTTACGTGTTCGATACCGTGCTTTTGTAGCGCTGCCCGGATCTCATTTTTGATTGTGTACGGGTCGCTATTGGTAACAACGTGCAGGGTGGCGAGGTTGGTCCGCCCGTCCACACTCCACAGGTGGATGTGATGAACGTCGAAAACGCCGCTGATTTTTTCAACGAGTTCTTTGATCTTTGATGTGTCCACCGTGTGCGGTGCTTTTTCAAGGAACAGATCGATAGCCTCCTTTAGATTTCGCACGGCATTGATTGCGATGAATAGTGAAACGCCGATGGACAGGATCGGATCGATGAAAGTAAGGTCCGTGAAGCGCATAACAACGGCTCCCACCAACACGGTGGCCCAACCGAGAATGTCTTCGAGCATATGTAAATTGACGGCTTTTTGATTCAACGAATCGCGCTCACGGGTGAAGAATACCGCGCAGGAATTTACGCAAACCCCCACCACGGCAAAGCCTATCATCCCGTTGTAGTTGATTTCGGTGGGGGCCAGCATTCTGCTGAAGGCGTTATATATCATAACAACAGAGCCAATTAAAAGAATAAGGGCCGTAATACATCCGCCGAGCACCGAGTATCGTGCATAGCCGTAGGTGTATTGATCGTCCGGTCGTTTCCTGCTCTTTTTCTCCAAAAAGTACGATATGCCGATGCTTGCCGCATCACCCACGTCGTGAAACGCATCGGAAACGATCGCCACGCTGCCGGTTACAATGCCGCCGATGAATTCAAGGGCAGCGAAGGATAGGTTCAGTACAAAAGCCGTTGCAATCGTTTTTTCTGTTTTCATAATGCCTCCCATTGACTCGCTTAAGCGGTTGTGGTACAATATATTTGTTACGGAACATATTGTTCGATAATATCGTATCAGAATGGGTGACAGATTCAACATACGATATTGAACGGTTATTCATTAGTGAACAAATCATGAAAATTGTACGGAGGGTACGATGGACAGGCGTCAAAGAAAAACGAGGGAAGCGATTTTCCGCTCCTTCACGGAACTGCTTTCCCACAAGGAGTTTCATCAAATTACGGTCGGGGAGATCATAGAAGGCGCAGACGTAGGCAGAGCCACCTGTTATGCGCATTTTGAAACCAAGGATTTTTTATTGAAGGAATTTTGTGAAGAGTTATTCTGTCATATATTCGATACCGAAAATCACGAGGGGCACGGGCATCGGCATATTTTTGATTGCAGCGGTTGTGACTCCGTTTTCCTGCATTTGTTTCAGCATTTGCAGAAAAACGATAATAACATTTTGGCGTTATTATCATCTCAAAACAATGAATTGTTTTTAAGATATTTTCGTTCCAACCTGGAAAGCCTTGTTAAAAGCCATCTTCATTTATTCAATTCTCAAAAATCAGCCCGTATTCCTGAACGGTTTTGGGAAAATCACATTATTTCTACCTTCGTGGAAACCTTGAAATGGTGGATCGACAACGGCATGGTGGAAAGTCCCGAGGTGATAACCGACTATTTCTTGGCGGTGGTGCGGTGAAGGTGGAACTACTCAGCCACCTACTCGCTGTCAAGGCGAATTTCACACCGTGGGTGTATTTCACGCACGAAGTGCATTTCACAAATCCCGCAAGGGATTTATTTCGTTGAAAAAGACCTATGCTTTGTATCAAAGCATAGGTCTTTTCTGCGAAAGAGTAATCAAACGGAGCAGAATTGAGGTAAAAGTAAGCAAAAGTAGTGTAACTGTTATGTTCGATTGAACGCCTTATACTTTCAAGTGCGTTTCGTCATAGGTTACGAGCCAATAATCTTTCATCTCTCCTACTTCAAAAGAATTTCGCTTTTTACCCGTTCCGCCTTGCTCGGGAAATTTGTCTGAATGCTTATAGGATTTAATAGAATGAAATGTTTCATGATCGTCAACAAGCATAATCTCAATGCTTTCTTTTGATAGCACCACTTCTTGAATCGTAATATCAGACAGTCTGTTTTTGAGCCTTTCGAGACTATTTGAATAGTCATTAAACGTAATTAACGGAACATATTTTTCCGCATAGTCAGGATGACATTCCAAAACATTATCATCAAACAAAATATGTTCACCGGCGGACCATATACAATAAGTCAACCATCTTGTGCCCTGTTTAGTCTGTAATTTAAGTCCGAAAAAACCGGGACCCCCCATTCCATAGGTGCCGCAACAAGTAGATACGTCAACAATCCGACTGTTTTTCAGTGTTTCAAGTCCAAATTCCTCAATGTTTGACGGAACACCCAACATAATCATCTCATAGGAATTAGGTTTATATTGAAAAATGGGATATTTACGAATCCTCTTAAAACCTCTTGCCTTCCAAAGCTTTTTATCGGATTTTTTTACTATTGCAAAATTTTCATGAACAAGTCCAATGCGAAGATTCAAAAATGGATGTTTTAAAAAACTCATAATTATTACCCCGTTCGTCAAATTCTTATTCATCGAACTAATTATACCACAAAACCATAAATTGTGCAAGGAAACAAGAAACCTCTCTTGTCTTGGTAGACAAAAGAGGTCTTTTTGTTGGTGCGGGCGACAAGACTTGAACTTGCACGCGTGAAGCATCGGCTCCTAAGACCGACGTGTCTGCCATTCCACCACGCCCGCAGATATACCGATAGTGTAGCACATCTTTGTGAAAAAAGCAAATGCTTTTCGTGAACTCCGAAAAAAATTGACGGACGGGCATATATATGACGGTAGGAGAAATATTCCAATCGCCTTTTTGTCGAAAGCGGTTGAATTTGCTTCGGGATTTTGGTATGATAGAACAAAATGGGGGTGTGCTGCGTGAAATCGGTTCGTATTTGGCTTGCCGCGTTGCTCACAGCCGTGCTGTGCGCGGGGTGCGCTCAAGTGCCGCCGACGCAGGGGATCACCCTCTCGTCAAAAACCACCGTCGAGGTGCCCGCTTCCACGGAGACCGCTGCCGTTACAACGACCGTAACGGCGGTCGGGAGTACGACGATTACGCCCATTACGGAGCCGACCGGATCGACGGCTGTCACAACGCACGGCACATCCGCAACACTGTCACCGAAAAAGACAACGACTACGACCCGCACGTCTACGACCGTCACGACCACGGTGGTGACGACAAAACCGACGACCGTCACGACCACGGGCAGCACCGTCTCGCGTCCGTCGGTGGGGGATGAGATGCGCGGTGCATGGGTTTCGTACATAGAGCTCAGCGAATTGCTCCAGCGCTGTTCAACGCCGGCACAGGCACGCAAGGCACTGGATGATATGATGGCGTCGCTTGCTTCGTACAACATCAACACGGTATTTTTTCACGTACGCGCCAACAGCGACGCGTACTATAAATCGGCGTTGTTTGAGCCGGCTGCGGCGGCAAAAAAACTGCTGAACGCCGGATTTGATCCGCTGGCGTATGCGGTTACCGCCGCTCACGCGCAGGGAATGCAGCTGCACGCGTGGGTCAATCCCTACCGCGTCGGCACGCAAACGGCCTATCTGGTGGACGGTATTCCCACCATGACGGATGCCGCCGGACGGTATTACTATGTGCCGACTTCGACTGCGGCGCAGACCTTGATACTGAACGGTATTCGTGAACTGCTGGACAACTACGACATCGACGGTATCCAGTACGACGACTATTTCTATCCGGACAGCCTGCTTAAGGAAGCAACGGTGTACAGTTTTGAGAGTGCTGATTATGAGGCGTACAAGCAGGCGGGTGGTACGCTGACAGTGGGTAACTGGCGCCGCGCCGGTGTCGATATGCTGATCTCCTCAACACATACGCTGACCGCCGCCAAGGGTGTGACGTTCGGTGTGTCGCCCGCGGTCAATGCGGACAACACCTACAAAGCGTTGTATGCAGATTGCCGCAAGTGGCTGTCGCAGCCGGGGTATGTGGACTATCTCTGCCCGCAGATCTACACGGGCTTTGAAAACAGCAGCAGTGCGTTTGACAAGATGGTAGACACATGGCGCGGTTATCAGCGCCATGCGTCGGTAGACCTGTACTTCGGTTTAGCGCTGTATAAGATCGGGCTCAAATCGGATACCTACGCCGGTGCGGGAAAGACCGAGTGGGCGGATCACAGCGACGTGATGAAGCGCTCGGTGCAATACCTGCGTGACAAGCAGGTGAGTGGTCTGGCGTTTTACAGCTATAGTTATTTTGATCCTGCCACCAAGGCGGGGTTGTCTGCAACCGCCGACGTGGCGGTCGCAGAACAGGAGATCAAAAATCTGCTTTCGATCTTGTGATCAAGGAGTGTGCGTATGGGAAAGCATTTCAAAAACCCAAAGAGATATGCCGTTGTCTGGATCACCGTTGTTGTAGCGGTGACGGTCGCAGCGGTACTTGCGGCGTGCTTTTCCGTGGTGAACAGCGGCGCCTTGCATACTATAGCGGGGATCTTTTCGGGTGAGAAGACCACTGCAGCGACAAAAGGGACAAGCACTACCACGACGGTAAGCACTACCGAGCCGAAACCGAGTGATGACCCGGTTACAGAGCCGGAGCCTGAGCCGGAGTATGCGGTGCCGAACGTGATGAAGGGCGTTTGGCTGACGCCGGGGACGGATTATCTCGTCAGCGGAAAGGAAACCGCCGCGGCGGTGAAAAAGCAGATCGAAACGGCCTTTTCCGCTATTGATGAATGGGAATTTAACACGCTGCTGCTGCCGCTGCACCGTGGCGAGACCGCGCTGTACCCGTCCCAAGAGATGGATAGTCTGCTGCTTAACGACACAAACGGCGAGCGTTTTGATCCGATCTCTTACATCGTAGAGCAGGCGAGAGCGCGTGAGTTGTACGTGTACGGTGTGCTGGATCTGCATATCCGCGACGGCGCGGCGTGGGATCCGCGTGTTGAGAGCGTTGCCGATCGAACCGTGCGTATCGCGGACGAGAGTGCGCGGCAGTACGCCTTGGATGGTATGTTCGTTGACGGATTTGCGTTTGCGTTGGGTGATGTTAAGGCGGAGGAGCGGGACGCGACCGTTGCCGCTTTGGACGATCTGGTAACGCGCGTGTCGCAGACGTTGATCGCGGTGGATCGCGATTTTTACGTTGGCTTGATGTCCTACGGTATTTGGGCGCACAAGTCGGTGGATGAGCGCGGCTCTAACACACGTGAATACTACGAGGAGTTCACCGACGGCTGCGCCGATACGCGCGGTTGGCTGGAAAAGGGATTGTTCCACTGTGTTATGGTGAAGAACTACGCCTCGACCAGCCACCCGACCGGCTCGTTTCAAAAGGTACTGGAGTGGTGGGATACCACGGCGTCGGAGATGGACGTGCCACTGTATATGTCACATTCTGCCAAGACTGCCGGCTCGTATCTCGCCGGTTGGAGCTCGCCGGATCAACTGGCACAGCAGTACTTGTATTGCAAGGACAGTATGGCGTGGTGTGGCAGTGCGTATGATTCGCTTGCCGCGCTTCGCGCGGATAAAAGCAAGCTGGCATCGACGCTGAAGCAGGCGTATGCCGGTACACTGAATGAGGAGTTTATTTACAATCAGCTGACCGTATCCTCGCCGTCAAAAACGACCTTTACCACCACCGAATCATCGGTGACCTTTAACGGCGGCGGCGATACTAACTTCCCATTGACCGTCAATGGACAAGCTGTGGAGCTGTCGGCGCACGGGTTTTTCACACAAAAGATCTCGCTTAAAGTGGGCTTGAATACCATTGAATTTTCGCACAAAGGAAAAAAACGCACCTACAAGATCACCTACAAGCAGACACTGGTGAGCGCTGTGTCACCGGCTGAGGATATGACGGTGGATGGCGGCAGTATGTTCCTGATCCGTGCCACGGCGCGCAGGGGATCGACTGTGACAGCGACCATCAACGGTACCAAGGTCACGCTTGAGGCTACCGACGATAAAGTGGATGAAAGCGGTAATCTGCCGACCGATTTTCAGAGCTACGTGGGCAGTTATACGCTGCCGAAGGGGACTGTCGGGCGGGCGCAGCCGCTGGGAGCGGTCAAGGTGACGGCCTCATATAACGGTTTGACTGAAACGATGACGGGCGGTAAGGTGACGGTGGAGGCGTTGCCCGTGCCGGTGACGACGACCCCTCCCACGACTGCCACCGGCTCTAACCCGTCCGGCTCCACAGGCTCGCCTCCCCCGAACGACGAACCGACCTTACCGCCGCCGGGGGATAAGGATATCGTTATCATTACGGCGGAGTACGCCGAGACCTTCAACGGTGGCTCGGCGATCGAGGATTGGTCGCGTCCGTACAACTCATACCTGCCCAAGGGTACGCAGGATGTACTTGTCAGCAAGGTGTATAACGGTAGTTTGTCTTACTATTTGCTTGGCTCGGGAAAGCGAGTGTATCAAAAGGACGCAATGCTCGTGAAGGGGGCCACGCCTGTCAGCACCCCGTTGGCCAACGGTGCGGCAACGGTGGATGGTATGTATACCGTGATGACGTTTGAAGCGGGATGGGGCATTCCGGTGTATATCGCTGCCTATCCGCAAAAATACTATGCCGACACGGCAACGGGAACGCCCAACTACAGTCTGGAGAAATACGGACAGACGGCGGAATACGTTGATGTGACGTTCCATTACGTTGACGCCGTGCCGACAGCGCCTGATCTGACGGGTAATACATTGTTTTCCTCCGCACAGTGGCTTGATAATGGATCAGGCGTATGGACGCTTCGGCTGACGCTCAAAAAGAAAGGCGACTATTACGGACACCAGTTGGTGTGGACGGGAAATACGCTGAAGCTGTCGTTCCTCAATCCGGCGGACATTTCGCAGAACACTGCCGCCGAGCGCCTCAAGAGTGTCCGCATTCTCATCGATCCCGGTCACGGTTCGGATGGCGATAAACCGTGGGAAGGCCCGTTCAATCTGCTGTATGCCAATGAACTGAAAACCAAGCTGGAAGCACTGGGTGCGACGGTCGTTATGACGCGTGACAAGGATCTGGGTGCCAACGAGCTGTCACTGCAGAGCCGTGTGGCAATGGCACACGCGGGAGATTATCACTTGGTGATCAGCGTGCATATGAACGGCTACGACGGCACGGCAACCGGTGCGACGGTGCATTACTACAATGAAGCCGGATACACACTCTCATCGTACATTTATCCGAAAATGCGTGAGGTGGAGACGCCGTACGGTGTGGGAACGACCGCGAACGGTCGCCCTCGTTCCTCCGGTACGGTATGGGGAACGCTGTATATGACGCGCAGCATCTTTGATTGTCCGTCGGTGCTGCTGGAATGTGCGTTTTTGGACAATCCCAAGGATAAAGAAGCGTTGATCGACCCGGTGTACCGTGACAAGCTGATGCAGGCGGTCACCGACGGTGTGGTGGCGTATTTTGAGGATATGCAATGAGTTTATCGGTTGAGACGATTTATAGGTATATGAAAGCGCCGTCACGCTTTGCGTTGACGGCGCATTCGCAGGTTACCTCGACAAGCACGTTACTCCGTGAAGCCGCAGAAAACGGTGCAGCGGAGGGGACGGTGATCCTCGCGGACGGACAGACCGCCGGTCGCGGTCGGCAAGGGCACAGCTTTTGGTCACCGAACGGTACGGGACTGTATTTCAGTGTGCTTCTGCGTCCGCAGGGACAGGCGGTCAGTGCGTTGCCGCTGACGGCGGCCGCGGCGGTAGCGGCGGCGCGTGCCGTTGAGACGGTGAGCGGTCGCGAGGCAGATATTCAGTGGGTCAACGATATTTATTGCGACGGAAAAAAAGTCTGCGGCATCCTGACGGAGGGCCGTCTGGAGCCGCAGAGCGGAACGCTTGATTATGCGATCGTGGGCGTGGGGATCAACGTTGCAGCACCGGCTGACGGTTTCCCGGAAGAGATCCGCGACCGTGCCGGAGCGGTGTTCGCACATGCCGAGGACGGGGTGCGCGAACGGATGGCAGCCGTGTTTCTGGAGGAACTGTGGGATAGTTATGCTATTATGGAACGGCAACCGTTTTACGAGGAATATCGGCATCGCTGTCTGCGTCTCGGTCGTTCGGTGTGCGTGCTGCGCGGCGGCGACAGCTTGCCCGCGCAGGTATTGGACGTGACCGACGAGCTGGCACTGCGCGTGCAGTTCGACGATGGCAGAGTGGAGGAACTGACCTCGGGTGAGGTGAGCATTCGACCGCTGTCAGCCAACGCGGGTCAGTGATGACAGGTATTTGCCCGGTGAGACGCCCTTGTGGCGACGAAAGATCTTGATAAAGTAACTAATGTCATTAAATCCGCAATCAAGCGCCACTTCGGTGACGCTTTTTTCTGTTGTGCTGAGTTGATGGCAGGCGCGCTCCACGCGATAGTAATTGAGGTAATCCACCGGCGTGCGGCGTGTCATCTGGCGGAAGAAGCGACAGAAATATTTGGGGCTCATATGGGCGGCATCTGCCATTTGCGCCAGCGTAATCGGTTCGGTGTAGTGTCGTTCCACAAACGTGAGTGCCTGCTTCAGGTGATGGATGCGGCGGCTGTTTTGCGGCAGCTCCAGCTCGCTTTCTGTGTAGGCCCCCGCTTCGAACACCCAACCGAAAAACTCCAGCAGGGCGCCGAAAACGAGCAGGGCGTTGGGTTGGCGATCGGGGGAAAACGCCGTGCCGAACAGACGCTGCATTGTCTCGCGCACCGGTGTACAATCCGCACGGAAGCACGGTGACAGTGTGACACTGCCGTGCTGGATACGGTGAAGATACGCCTTGCAGGCATCACCGCTACGAAACAGCATGGACGGGTCGAATACCACACACTCATAGATGCAGTTTTCCGGTGTGGCGGCGTGCGGTTGCCCACCGGTGACAAAGGCGGTGTCACCCGTGCTAAGGCGATGCTCGATACCGCCCAGTGTGACGCACAGTGTGCCCTCCAAAACACGAATCAACTCGAACTCGTCGTGCCAGTGGCAATCCATATAATAGCGTGGGTGATGCTCGTCTACGTGGTAAAATTCCAAAGGAAAATCGGGGATGCCGCGGGGAAGGTCTTCGTGGTAGTTCGTAACCTGCATAATTCGTCTCCAAGGTGAATATTGTCCTATTTTGTGATAGTATAGCATGAGACAGTCGGGGGAGTCAATGATAAAATTACAGTAGCAATATAAAATATTGAAGGAGTGTGTCAACTATGTTGTATCCCAAGATCGGCATTCGCCCGACCATCGACGGTCGCTGGGGCGGTGTGCGTGAAAGCCTGGAAAAGCAGACGATGGGTATGGCGGAAAACGCCGCGAAGCTCATCAGTGAGAATCTGAAGTATCCCGACGGTACGCCGGTGCAGTGCGTTGTCGGTTGCACCACCATCGGCAGTGGCGCGGAAGCGGCTCGCGTAGCAGAGCAGTTCTCTACCGAGAATGTTGTCGGTACGCTGACTGTGACTCCCTGCTGGTGCTACAGCACGGAGACCTTTGATATGGATCCCACCACCATTAAGGCGGTGTGGGGCTTCAACGGCACGGAGCGCCCGGGTGCTGTGTATCTGGCGGCGGTGCTGGCGGCTCACGCACAGCGCGGTCTGCCGGCGTTCTCCATCTACGGTCACGACGTACAGGATGCGACCGATACCACCATCCCCGAGGACGTGGCGGAGAAGATCCTGCGGTTTGCCCGTTGCGCCGTGGCTGTCGGCTGGATGAAAAATAAGGCGTACGTCAACATCGGTGCGGTCTGCATGGGTATTGCGGGAAGCTACTGCGATGCGAACATTATGCAAAAGTACTTCGGCCTGCGTCCCGAGTGGGTGGACGAGGTCGAGATCCTGCGCCGCATAAAGATCGGCATCTACGATCACGAGGAATATGAAAAGGCGCTTGCTTGGATCAAGGCCAACTGCAAGGAAGGCGTTGACAAGAATGCCGGCAAGAACTTCCCCGAGGTCATTACCAAGTCCAAGGTGGTCCCCGCTGATCAGGATTGGGAGTTCATCGCTAAGATGACGGTCATCATCCGTGACATTATGCTCGGCAACCCGAAGCTCAGCGAGCTTGGTTGGCACGAGGAAGCGCTCGGTCGCAACGGCGTTGTGGGCGGCTTCCAGGGTCAGCGTCAATGGACCGACTGGCTGCCCAACGCGGACTTTACCGAGGCGATCCTGTCCTCGACTTTTGACTGGAACGGCGCCCGTCAGCCGTTCCCGCTTGCGACCGAAAACGACGTGTGCAACGGTATGGCGATGCTGTTGGGTACGCTGGTGTCCCACTCCGCGCCCTGCTTCCACGACGTGCGTACTTACTGGAGCCCCGAAGCGACCGAGCGCGTCACCGGCAAGAAGCCGGAGGGCGTGGCAAAGGACGGCTTCATTCATCTCATCAACTCCGGTGCCACCGCGCTGGACGGCAGCGGTGCCGCCAAGAACGCCAAAGGCGAAGGCTGCATGAAGCCGTTCTATGAGATGACCGAGGCGGATGTTTCCGCGTGTGCCGAAGCGACCGATTGGCGCCGTGCGGACTATGAGTACTTCCGCGGCGGCGGCTTCTCCAGCCACTTCCGTTGCCGTGCTGAGATGCCTGTTACGATGCTGCGTCTGAATATCATCGACGGTATCGGCCCGGTGCTGCAGATTGCTGAGGGTCACACCGCTGACCTGCCGGATGAGATCCACGAGCCGATCGACAAGCGCACCGACTTTACCTGGCCGACCACCTGGTTTGCTCCGCGTCTGACCGGCGAGGGTGCGTTCAAGGATGTCTACACCGTAATGGCTCGCTGGGGCGCGAACCACGGCGTGACCGTGTACGGTCACGTGGGCGCCGACCTCATTACGCTGGCCTCCATGCTGCGTATCCCGGTCGCCATGCACAACGTTCCCGCCGACAAGATCTACCGTCCGCACTCCTGGGCGGCGTTCGGTACGGAATGTGACGAGAGCGCCGATTACAAGGCCTGCGCCGCGTACGGCCCGCTGTACAAATAAGTTATTATCAACACGCCGACCGGCACTCAAACGAGTGCCGGTCGGCGTGTTTTACAGATTATTGTGTACTTTTGATCTGCTGATACTGTGCCACGGCGAGGGTGTCACAACGCTCGTTTTCGGGATGCCCCTGATGTCCGTGTACCCAGTGGAAAGTAACCTCGTGCAGGGCGATGAGGGAGAGAAGCTTATCCCACAGGTCGGCGTTGAGCGCCGGCTTTTTGTCCGCTTTGCGCCAACCGTTGCGCTTCCAGCTCGCCGCCCAGCCTTTTTCAATACCGTTGACCACGTACTGCGAATCGGTGGTGATATGTACCTCGCACTTCTCGTTAAGTGTGGCTAGTCCTTGAATCACGGCGGTCAGTTCCATACGGTTGTTGGTGGTGTTGGCATCACCGCCGCACAGCTCCTTTTCACGGGTGCCGTAGCGCAGGATCGCTGCCCAGCCACCGGCACCGGGATTGCCGCTGCACGCGCCGTCGGTAAATAATTCCACTCGTTTCACGGTCGTCGCTCCTTTGTGTTACTTCTTGTTATCATTATACCATTTTTTTCTTTTTACGCAAGACTAAACTGCATCGGTTGGTGCATACTTCTTGACAAGTGGGGCAAATGAAGTTACAATAGAGGTAACATAATGTGTTCGGTTTTGCAAATGTCTTTTGTATTGTATGTGTTCGGAACGATAGACAGATCACAGCCTCACATCGCGTGGGGCTATTTGCTTTATGCAACACTTGAATGAAACGGAGGAATACCGTGGTAACTGAAAAACAAAAAAAGCAAGCGAATGCTGCCCCAAAGCAGGGACAGCGGAAATCATACACGCGTGCACCGCGGGGTGCACAGCGGTCGGCAGAGCCTGAAAAGAATCAGCCGACCGACAAAGCGAACAAAAAGAACGATGCAGCTCGTGCGAATGCATCGAAGGAGCCTCGTCAACCGAAAAGCGGCGGACGTCAGCCTCAGCGGCGACGCACACCGACGAAGCAGAAGGAACCCTTGTTTCCGGTGCGTTTTACCGTGCTCGGTGGCTTGAATGAGATCGGCAAGGATATGTCGATGTTTGAGTATGGGGACGATGCGTTTCTTATTGATTGCGGCATGGCATTTCCTGACGAGGATCTGTTGGGTGTTGATATCGTGCTGCCGGATTTCACCCACGTAGAAAAGAACGCGGAGCGTATTCGGGGTATCGTCATTACCCACGGTCACGAGGATCACATCGGCGGTCTGCCGTATCTGCTTAAGCAGCATATTTTCCCGATCTATGCAACCAAGCTGACTATCGCACTGATCGATTCCAAACTCAAGGAGCACGGCTTGTCGGGCAAGGTGCCGCTGCACGTGGTGTCGCCCGGTGAGACGGTGCAGTTCGGTCGTGTGTCGGTGGAGTTTATCCACGTCAACCATTCCATTCCCGATGCGGTGGGTCTCGGTATCAAAACGCCGCTCGGTTATGTCATTCACACCGGCGATTTTAAGATCGATTGCACGCCTATTCAAGGCAAGATGATCGATCTACCGCGCCTTGGTGAGATGGGCAATGAGGGCGTGCTGGCGCTGCTCGCCGATTCCACCAACGCCGAGCGTCCCGGCTATACACCGAGTGAGCGCGTGGTGGGGGAGAGCTTCGCCAAGTTGTTTAAGAACGCCGAAGGAAAACGGTTGATTATTGCGACTTTTTCGTCCAATCTGCACCGTATTCAGCAGATCATCGATGCCGCGGCAAAGGATGGTCGCAAGGTCGCTATTTCTGGACGCAGTATGCTCAACTACGTCTCTATCGCTCACGAGCTCGGGTATTTGCACATTCCCGATGGCCTGATGGTGGAGATGGAGATGGTGAATCGCTATCCCAAGGATAAAATGGCGATCATTACTACCGGCAGTCAGGGTGAGCCGATGTCGGCATTGGCGCGTATGGCGTTTTCCGACCACCGTCAAGTGGAGGTTGGGCCCGATGATTATATCATCATTTCCGCGACCCCGATTCCCGGCAACGAAAAGACGGTCGGCCGCGTTGTCAATGAACTGATGAAGTGCGGCTGCGACGTGGTGTATGAAAAAATGTACGATGTCCACGTGTCGGGTCACGCTTGCCAGGAGGAACTTAAGATCATTCAGGGCGTGACGCGTCCGAAGTTCTTTATTCCGGTGCACGGTGAGCAGAAGCATCTCCACAAGCACGCACAGCTTGCGCGGGCGATGGGGATGCCGGCAAAGAACGTGATGATTACCGATATCGGCAAGGTCATCGAGATCACCGCCGATAAAATGGCGATCGTGGGCAGCGTGCCTGCCGGTCGCGTGATGGTGGACGGTCTCGGTATCGGTGACGTCGGCAGCATCGTACTGCGCGACCGCCGTCACCTGGGACAGGACGGTTTGATCGTCGTCGTGGCTACCATTGACCCAGCGAATGGCTATGTGGTGTCAGGACCCGATGTGGTCTCGCGCGGCTTCGTATACGTGCGAGAGGCGGAGGATCTGATGGAAGAAATCCGCTCGGTTGCCCGTGAGGTGCTGGAGGAATGCTGCTACGTCCACGCCTATGAGTGGAATACGATGAAAACGCGGGTGCGCGACGAGTTGTCGCGTCGGATATTCCAAAAAACCAAGCGCAGCCCCATGATACTTCCCATTTTGATGGAGGTATAACACGGGCTGGACGTACGAAAGGAGGAAGACAGGGATGAAATTCAGAAAGGTGTGGTCGGTGACGCCGATATCGGTGGCACTGTGCGTTGCTTTGGTGAGCTTTCTTGTCCCGATGTTCTTCCTGAACAGAACGCTGTTCTATGTGCAGGCGGCGCTGTCGTTGCTGATGATTGGTGTCACGATCTGGCACGCAGCGACGCTGCAGCGCAGTATCCGCCGGTATCTTGGCAGCCTTGTCAGTAATCTGAACCCGGAGGACAAGGCGGCGCTGGAAAATATGCCGATCCCGGTCACGGCTGTGAGTGCCGAAGGGGAGCTGCTGTGGTATAATACCCTGTTCCGCCGTGAGATACTGGGTGGTGAGGACGTGTACGGTTCAAAGCTGGAAACGGTGTTCGGCGGGATGACCGCCGATCGGCTCAACCGCCGCCTGTTTCCGCAGGTGCGCTGCAAGAACAGCACCTATGTGGTGTATGCTGCCAAGTTGCGCAAGGGTGGGCAGGGTGCGTACGTCCTGTATTGTATTGACAATACCGAGCTGACGCGCATTGCGAAGGAATATGAGGACAGCCGCCCCGTGGTGCTGTCGCTCTACATAGACAACGGCGAAGAGATCACGCAGAACCTGCGTGACAGTGAGCGCGCGCAGCTCATTTCCCGCGTAGAAACGCTGCTGGAGGATTGGATCGCAGCGTGTGCCGGTATCTTCCGCAAGTGTGGTAGCGACCGTTTTCTGGCGTTGGTGGAGCATCGCCATCTGGCGGGTATGCTGGAGAGCCGCTTCGATATTCTGGACAAGGTGCGTTCGGTGCGCACCGCGGAGGGTGTCAGCGTGACACTGTCCATCGGCGTCGGCATCGGCAAGACCTTTTACGAAGCGGAGACGCAGGCGCGGCAGTCACTGGATATGGCACTTGGGCGTGGCGGCGATCAGGCGGCAATCAAGACGCAAAACGGCTTTGATTTTTATGGTGGCCTGTCCAAGAGTGTGGAGAAGCGTACCAAGGTGCGTACCCGCGTGGTGGCGTCCGCGCTGCAGGATATGATCTTGACCAGTGACAACGTGCTGCTGATGGGTCACAAGTATTCCGATCTGGATTGCCTCGGTTCTTGTGCCGCGTTGACCGTGGCTTGCCGCAGTCTGGGTAAACCGGCGCATACGGTGTATGATCCGCAATCGACCTTGGCCGGTGTCTTGGCACAGCATTACGCCAAGCAAAAAAAAGAGGATGTATTTATCGGCGAAAAGGAAGCGTTGGCGCTGATGACCGATAATACGCTGCTTATCATTACCGATATTCATCAGCCGGAGCGGTTGGATGTTCCTGAACTGTATCACCGTGCCAAAGCGGTGGTTGTCATCGACCATCACCGTAAAACGGTGTCTCACATTGACAACGCCGCGCTGTTCTACCACGAGCCCAACGCCAGCTCGGCATCGGAGATGGTGGCGGAGCTGGTGCAATATATGCCTGACGCCAAGATCGGTCGCATCGAAGCGGAGGGACTGTTCGCTGGTATGATGCTGGATACCCGCAATTTCGTGATGAAGGCCGGTGTCCGTACCTTTGAAGCGGCAGCGTATCTGCGTCGCGTCGGTGCCGATACCGTGGCGGTCAAGCAGCTGTTTTCGGAGACGATGGACACCTACCGCCAAAAAGCGGAGATCGTGGCATCTGCGCGGCATTACGACGTGGCCGCGATCGCTTTTGCCGACGAGGGACAGGGGTCGCAGCTGCGTATCGCGGCAGCGCAAGCAGCGGATGAGCTGCTATGCGTCAAGGGGATTGAGGCCTCCTTTGTGTTATTTCCTGACGGAGACGGGTACAGCATTTCCGCTCGCTCGTACGGAGCGGTGAACGTCCAGCTTGTTATGGAAGCGCTGGGCGGCGGTGGACATCAGACGATGGCCGGTGCTTGTTTGCGGTCGACCGATCGAAAGACAGCGGAGACGCTGTTGCAGAAGGCTATCGACGCTACGCTGGCGGAACGTCGGCGTGCACAGGCGGTACAGCAACAGGCAGAACAATAAATCGTATTACAGAAAGCAGGCGAACAACAATGAAGGTTATTTTGAAGCAGGATGTTAAGGGTCAGGGCAAGAAAGGTCAGCTCGTGCAGGTCTCGGATGGCTATGCCCGCAACTTTTTACTGCCGCGCGGTCTGGCTGTGGAAGCCGACGCACAAGCGATGAACGATCTGAAAAACAAGGAGGATGCACGTCTGCATCACCTGGCGGTCGAAAAGAAAGAAGCGGAAGAGGCGGCGGCGAAGCTTGGCGGCAAGACGGTCAAGATCGTTGCCCGCGCTGGTCAGGGCGGTCGGTTGTTTGGCTCTGTTACCACCAAAGAGGTGGCGGACGAGCTGCAGAAGCAGTACGGTGTGACGATCGATAAGCGTAAGATCGCGATGGCGGATGCCAAGGCGTTCGGCGCGTACGAGGCGGAACTGAAGTTTCCGCAGGGCGTGAGTGCCAAGATCACCGTGATGGTGACCGAGTAAAAGCTGAAGGATGTGTGACCATGGCAAACGTGGCCGAATTTGACGAACTGAATCTGCCGCACAGCTTGGAAGCCGAGCAAGCGGTGCTGGGCGCCATTTTGATGGACGCGGACAGCATCAATCAGGTGGCGGACGTGCTGCGCCCCGAGCACTTCTATTTGGCGGAGCATCAGGCGATCTATGCTATCATGCAGATGAAGATGATGGAATCCAAAACCATCGATTTTGTGACGGTGCTGGAGGCCCTCAAATCCGAATCCTATTTTTCGGGCGAGGAGGGTAAGGCGTATCTGCTGAAGCTGGCGCAGATCGTGCCGTCCATTTCCAACATCACGAATTATGCGCGCATCGTGCGGGAAAAGTACGACGTGCGTTCGCTGATCCATATTTCGCGTGAGATCATGGGGGAGGCGATGGATCCCGGTACGGATGCATCGTTGCTCATTGATTCCGCGGAGCAGAAGATCTATGATATTCGGCAGGACCGTCATCAGGGCGGGCTGATGCCGATTCAGGACGTTATTGCCTCCAACTACGAGATGTACAGCAAGCTGAATTCCGCCGAACGCGATCAGTATGTGGGTATTCCTACCGGTATCAGCGCGTTGGATGAGATTACCACCGGCCTTAACCGTTCCGATCTCATTATCGTCGGTGCGCGTCCCGGTATGGGTAAGACCAGCTTCGCTTTAAATGTGGCGCGTAACGTCGCGGTGCTGCAGAATCGCCGTGTGGCGGTGTTTAATCTGGAAATGTCGCGTGAGCAGATGGTCAACCGTTTTCTGTCTGCGGAAGCGCGCGTTTCTTCCAAAAAGCTGCGCACCGGTAACCTGACGCCGGATGAATGGAGTCGTATGGCATACGCCTCGGGTGTGTTGTGTAAGGCGCCAATCTTTTTGGACGAGACCGCGAGTATCACGGTGCCTGAGATGAAGGCGCGCCTTCGCCGCCTGAAGGACGTCGGCTTTGTGGTGATCGACTATTTGCAGCTGATGCATTCTGCCAAGCGCACGGACAACCGTGTGCAGGAGGTTTCGGACATCACCCGCAGCCTTAAGATCATGGCGAAGGAGCTCAACGTGCCGGTCATGGTGTGTGCCCAGCTGGCGCGTACCACCGAAAAGCAGTCCAATCACCGCCCGGCATTGTCCGACCTGCGCGAATCGGGTTCGATCGAGCAGGATGCCGATCAGGTGTTGTTCCTGTACCGTGATGAGTACTACAAAAACGAGAAAGAGGATCCTTCGTCGGTGGAGGTCGGTACCTCCGAGGTCATCGTTGCGAAAAACCGCCACGGTGAGTTGGGTACCGTGAAGCTGGCGTTCCAGGGCGAGTTTACGCAGTTTACGTCACTGGAGCTGCACCAGAACGAGGGCTGATATTGCTATGAAGGTTTACACGAAGGCTCTTGCCGCGATCCGGCGGGGGCAGATGCTGCCCCCTGACACTGCAGTGGTGGTAGGGCTTTCCGGTGGTGCGGATTCCGTCGCACTGCTGCATCTGCTGCTGTCCTTGCGGGAGGAGCTTTCGTTGTCTGCGGTGACCGCCCTGCACGTAAACCACGGTTTACGCGGGGAGGAGGCCGTGCGAGATCAGCGGTTTGTTGAGCAGCTGTGCGAGCGGCTGGACGTGCCGCTCACGGTGTGCTGCCGTGATGTGGCAGCGCTTGCCGCACAGCAGCGCATCGGCGTTGAGGAGGCAGGGCGCATCGTACGGTATCGGGAGTTGGAAAAGGCGGCTGATGACTTTCCGGCGTGTCGGATCGCAACGGCACACACCGCCAGTGATAACATAGAGACCCTGTTGCTTCATCTGTGTCGCGGCAGTGGTTTGCACGGGCTTGCGGGTATCCCGCCGGTGCGAGGGCGCGTTGTCCGACCGCTGATCGATTGTACCCGTGAAGAAATCGAGGCCTATTGTGAAGAACACGGTCTGACCTATGTGACCGACAGCACCAATACGGATCCATCCTACGCGCGCAACCGCATTCGTCAGTTGGTCGTGCCGCAACTGAAGGCTATCAATCCACAGGCAGAGACGGCGATCGGCCGCGTGATCGCCCGTGCGAGAGAATGGGATCTCGACGTAACGGCGCAGGCGCGGGTCTTACTTTCGGAAGCAGCGCTGGGGGAGAATCTCTACCGCCGATCGGTGCTGTGGCAGTCGGAGCCTGCGGTGCGCGCGGCGGCAATACGGTCGCTGCTCGGCGATCGCGGAGAACAGCGCGGCAGCGAGGTGCATATCCGTAAGGTGACGGAACTGCTGGAAACCGGTGGCTCCATGACGATTTCGGGAAGCCGCCAGCTGACCGTGGAAGGGGAAATGGTGCGTATTTGTGAAGCAGCGACGGCATTAACGCCGTTTCGGCTTGACGGTGTGAAGCCCGATGACGAGTGGTGTATCGGAGGCGAGCGGTGGTGCTTGCGGCTGTTTTCGCGTGAGGAATATGAACAAAAACTGAATATTTCAAAAATTTTGTTTGCAAATGCGTTGGATTATGGTAAGATAAGTGATAGTTTGTGCATTCGGCAGCGGCTGCCGGGCGATGCATTTCATCCCGTCGGGCGCGGCTGCGGGAAAACGCTGAAAAAGCTGTTTAACGAGGCAGCGCTTTCTGCGGCGGAGCGAGAGGCGATCCCGTTATTGTGTGACAGCCGCGGAATCGTGCTGGTTGCCGGCTTCGGCTGTGACGAGCGCGTGCGTATCACGGATACGACCGCAGACGTGTTATGGATGGGGAAAACGGAGGATGTGTGAAATGGCTTCGATGTATGATGACATTGAAAGTGTGCTGTTCACGGAAGAACAAATTGCCGAGATCGTTCAGAATATGGGACGGCAGATCAGCAAAGATTATGAAGGGAAAAATCTTGTGCTCGTCAGCGTGCTGAAGGGTTCGCTTATGTTTATGGCGGATCTGATGCGCGCGATCACCATTCCGTGTTCCATCGACTTTTTGTCGGTGTCCAGCTACGGCAGCGGTACCGTGACGTCGGGCGAGGTCCGTATCCTTAAGGATCTGGACGGCTCGCTGGAGGGCAAGGATCTGCTGGTCGTGGAGGATATTCTTGATTCGGGTGTAACGTTGTCGTTTTTGCTGAAAACGCTGTCAGCGCGTAACCCGGCGAGTGTTCGTCTGTGTACATTTTTGGATAAGCCGGAGCGCCGTCGGGTGGATATCCACGCCGATTATGTGGGCGCTTCCGTGCCGGATGCGTTTATCGTCGGCTATGGTCTCGATTATGCGGAAAAGTATCGTAACGTTCCGTATGTCGGTGTGCTGAAGCCGGAAATCTATACACACGAGGAGGCGTGAGAAAACCGTGGAGTCTCGCAACAACAATTTCGGAAAAACATTGAGAAACCTCGGCTTGATCATCGGTATTCCGCTGGTCATTGCCGTGATTCTGTGGATGTTCATGTCGGGCTCAAAGACCGACAAGAATAAGGTGTATTCCGACTATCTGGATTACTTCCAAAAGGGTCAGGTCGAGTATTACGACCTGAATCTCGGCAGCGGTGAGGTCAACATTTTGCTGAAGGAGGCCTACCGTGAGGACGTCAACGGCGACGGCAACAAGACCGACGCGGATGTGCTGACCTACTCGGTGCCGAATGTCAGTCTGTTCTTGGAGGATATCGAGGAGTACGAGGGCGGGGTACGGCACGATCTGATCCCGGCGTCGCAGATGTCCTCTTGGATCGTCAGTATGATTCCCTCGTTGCTGATGATCGCGCTGTTTGTTGTTATGTGGATCATGATGCGCCGCTCGCTGGGTAATATGGAGGGCGGCGGCAAGATGATGGGCTTTGGGAAAGCACACATCAAACAGCCGAATGATGAGAGCCGCCGCACTACCTTCGATGACGTGGCAGGCGCGGATGAGGAAAAAGAAGAACTGCAGGAGATCGTGGAATTTCTGCGTTCTCCCAAGCGGTTTAAGGAGCTGGGTGCGCGTGTGCCGAAGGGCGTGCTGCTCGTTGGCCCTCCCGGTACCGGTAAGACGCTGCTGGCGCGCGCGGTCGCCGGTGAGGCCGGGGTGCATTTCTTTTCGATCTCCGGTTCGGATTTTGTGGAGATGTACGTTGGCGTTGGTGCGTCCCGTGTGCGCGACCTGTTTGAACAGGCGAAGAAAAACAATCCCTGTATCATCTTCATTGATGAGATCGACGCCGTCGGCCGTCAGCGCGGTGCGGGTCTCGGCGGCGGTCACGATGAGCGTGAGCAGACGCTGAACCAGTTGCTGGTGGAGATGGATGGCTTTGGTGCCAACGAAGGCGTTATTATGATGGCGGCGACCAACCGTCCTGACATCCTTGACCCGGCACTGATGCGTCCCGGTCGTTTTGATCGTCAGATCGTGGTGAACTATCCCGATATGAAGGGGCGCGAGGCGATCCTTCGCGTCCACGCGAAGGGTAAGCCGCTGGCACCCGACGTGGATCTTGCGGTGATCGCAAAGTCCACCGTCGGCTTTACGGGTGCGGATCTTGAAAACCTGCTGAACGAGTCGGCGCTGCTTGCCGCACGCCGTGGTCTGCATGCGGTGACGATGCAGGAGGTCGAGGAAGCCACGCTGAAGATCGTCGTAGGTACGGAAAAGCGCAGTCACGTGATCTCGGAAAAGGATAAGCGTATCACAGCCTTCCACGAAGCCGGTCACGCGATCGTGTCCTACTTCTGCCCGACGCAGGATCCCGTGCATCAAATCTCAGTGATCCCGCGTGGTATGGCCGCCGGCTTTACGATGAATTTGCCGGACAACGATCATCAGCATCTTACCAAGAACCGGATGCTGGAGGATATCGAGGTGCTGCTGGGCGGCCGTGTCGCGGAGCAGCTTGTCATCGGGGATATTTCCACCGGTGCGTCGAACGATCTGGAGCGTTCCACCGAAACGGCGCGCAAGATGGTCACCAAGTACGGTATGAGTGATAAGCTCGGTCCGGTGGTGTTCGGCTCGTCGGAATCCAACGAAGTGTTCCTCGGACGTGATTTCGGACACACCCGCAACTACTCCGAAGAGATCGCTGCAGCGATCGACAGCGAGATCAATGCGATCATCACGGGAGCGTATGCCCGCACGACCAAGAAGCTGGAGGACAATCGCGATAAGCTGGATCTGGTCGCGCAGTACCTGATCGATCACGAGAAGATGGACGGCGAGCAGTTTATTGCTGCGATGGAGGGTCGCGATATCCCGGCATATACCAATAACTCGATGTTTGCAAAAACCGAGAGTGCGGAATAAGCAAAAAGAGTATCGCCCCGACGGGAATTATCCCGCCGGGGCGATGTTTGTTTTATAAAAAGAGTCCCATAAACAGCTTCGCCGTCAGAAAGCCAATGAGACCGCAGCCGGGGAAGGTGAGCAGCCAGGTGAGTATCATCTCGCGCACAACACGCAGATTGACGGCGGATAACCGTTTGGAGGCGCCGACACCCATGATCGCCGCGGTTTTGGCATGTGTGGTACTGACGGGGATACCGCACAGTGAGGATACCAACAGGCAGGCAGCCGCCGCTACGTCGGCGGCGAGACCTTGATAGGGAGCGAGGCGCACCATATCCATACCGACGGATTTGATGATCTTATAGCCGCCGATCGAGGTGCCGAACGACATTACCAGCGAACAAAGCAGGAGCATCCATAGCGGCGGTACCGTGCAGACGGCGGTATCGCTACCGCCCGATAGGGTGATACCGAGCAACAGCACCCCCATAAATTTTTGACCGTCCTGTGCGCCGTGCATAAAGGACATGGCCGCACCGCCGCCGATCTGCGCCCAACGGAAGGGTTTGACGGTTTTGCGGCGGTCGGTGCGACACAGCAAGTGTTCTACGAGACGAACGACGCCAAACCCGACGGCAAAGGCGGGGAGTGTTGACAACAGCAGCCCGTATAGCACCTTGATCCATTCGGCACCGTTGATTCCTGAAAGCCCGTCCTGTAACGCGATAGCCGCACCCGAAAGTCCGGCAATGAGTGCGTGGCTTTCGCTGGTAGGAATGCCGAAATACCAGGCTGTGACCGCCCAAAGAATAATGGCAAGCAACGCCGAGCACAGTGCTACGGAGGCGGCGCGCGAATCACCGGCGAAATTGACGATGTTTTGGATCGTCACAGCGACGGAGGCGTTGATCAGCGTCATACACAGAACACCTAAAAAATTAAAAACCGCCGACAGCCGCACCGCCGATTTCGGCAGCAGCGCGCGGGTCGCCACGCAGGTGGCGATGGCGTTGGGAGCGTCTGTCCAGCCGTTGACAAAGATGACGCCCAGTGTCAAAATCAGCGTGACACAAAGTAAAGGGTCGCCGCCGATTTGATAAACAACGTTTTGAAAATCAAACAGCACGGCGACACCTCACTCATATTCTTATTTTAACGACGGTTGCCGACGATCTCTACCTTCAGCAGGTTGGTGTTGCCACTGGTATCAAGCGGCACGCCGGCAGCGATAACTACGCGATCCCCCGGCTCAACGGCATCGATCTGACGCGCACAATCAATGGCGTGCTGCAGCAATTCGTCTGACGTGCGTTGGTAGCGCGCCATAACGGGGTACACGCCCCACGACAGAGCCAGTTGATGGTACGTTTTCTCCACGGGAGTGGCGGCAACGATCGCCATGTGCGGGCGGAATTTCGACATACGGCGCGCGGTCTGACCGTATTTGGTCAGCGCGATGATCGCCTTGGCTTTGATGTCACGTGCAGTGGTACAAGCGGCATCGCACATCGCATTGGTAACACCGGTGTCCATATCATAACGGAAGCCTTCGTAACTGCCGAGCTTCAACGCATCGTTTTCTGCTTGCTCTGCGATTTTTGCCATGACCTGAACTGCTTTTACGGGGTACTGTCCCGCGGCGGTCTCACCCGATAGCATGATAGCGGAGGTACCGTCGAATACGGCGTTTGCTACATCGGTGATCTCCGCACGCGTGGGGGTGGGGTTGCTTACCATGGATTCCAGCATTTGTGTAGCGGTGATGACCATTTTCCCGGATTGATAGCAACGGCGGATAAACTGTTTTTGCAAACCGGGCAGACGCTCGTACTCGATTTCAACGCCCATATCACCGCGCGCGATCATAATACCGTCGGAATTGGCGAGAATATCATCAAAGTTATCGACACCTTCGATATTCTCAATTTTGGCGATGATGCGAATGTCGTGACCGCCGTTGTAATTCAGGAATTTTCTCAAAGCAATAATATCGTCCTTGCTGCGCGTGAAGGAGGCGGCGATAAAATCCACATTCTGCTCGATGCCGAACAGCAGATCGGCTTTATCCTGCTCACTCAAATACGGGATAGAGAGTTGAACGTGAGGGATGTTGATGGATTTGTGATTGCTTACAGCACCGCCGTGGATGACACGGCAGCGGATCTCGGTGCCTTCGATCTCCTCAACGATCAGTTTTAACTTACCGTCGTCGATCAGGATCACATCTCCGGCAGATATCTCCTGCGGGAGTCCGGTGTAAGTGATGGAGGCTTCTTCGGTGTTACCGAGAATATCGCGGGTGGTTAGTGTAAACCGCTGATCTTTTTTGATCTCCACCTTGCCGCCTTCAAAATCGCGCAGACGAATCTCAGGCCCTTTGGTATCCAATAGAATAGCGATGGGAGTTTCCAATTCCTGCCTCAGTTCGCGTATCATTTGGATGCGACGAGCATGGTCCTCGTGTGTGTTGTGTGAAAAATTCAGTCGCGCCACATTCATACCGCAACGGATCATTTGACGAACGATCTCTTTTTCCTCAGTGGCGGGGCCGAGCGTACAAACAATTTTGGTTTTTCGCATGATCAGGATTCCTCTCCGTATTATCTTACCGATCGTGACAGCGATCATGAATAGTATAACGAATAAGGAGGGAAACAACAACGCTTTTGGCGCTTTTTGAAACAATTTTGTCTGAAAGAAATGTGTGCCTTGCATAAACCGTTTGATGCGGTGAATACTACAGGCAAAGCGACAGGGAGGTACGTACAGTGAAGAACGATACAAAATTCACAAACGACGATATGCCGAAAAAATCAAGCGGCAAAGGATTCTATATTGCGTTGGCGGTGTGTCTGGTGGCGGTGTGCGGTGTGGCGGTGTCCAGCTTTGTCAGCGGGTTGACGAAGGATGCCCCGAAAACCGACGTGACCGGTACGACCGGTAAGGTGCGGACAACGACCAGTGCGCAGCAGGTGGTTATTCCCGCGACGAACGTCAAGGATGAGCGCACGACGACGGCACCGACGACGAAGTCGGCAACGGTAACGCCAACGACGACACAGGCGGCGGATCTGTTCGTGTTCCCGGCAACCAATCGTGTGTTGCTTGGCTTTAGTGATGCACTGATCTATTCGCAGACGTTGGAAGAGTGGGTGACACATAACGGTACGGATTTTGCTGCTGAACAAGGTTCGCAGGTCAAGGCGGTCGGTCGTGGTACGGTGCTTGGTATCTACCGTGACTCGTTATGGGGTGACGTTGTAGAAATCGATCACGGCGGTAAAGTGATCTCACGGTGCTACGGTGTCAAAGCGTCCAAGAATGTGTATGTGGGACAGCTCGTGAACGCCGGCGATATCATCGGTACGGTAGCCGATATTCCCGCAGAGGTGTTAAGCGATTCGCATATTCATCTCGAGATCTCGGCTAATGATAAGTATGTGGATCCGCTGCTGCTTATTCGCGGCGAAGCCGTGATGGCAGAGCCGAAGGAAGAATCATAATATCCTGCCCTCGGAAACCGAGAGATCGGCGCGGCAAGAAGGGCAAACAAAAAGGCTGTGACAGGTGTCACAGCCTTTTTGGGATGCTTGGGCGATCATACCGCGGTAAATTTCATAAGCAGACGATTGGGGACGAGCTTTGCCAACACACGGTAGAATTTATAAAACAAACGGTTGGTGTACCAGCTATTGCCGCACAGCAGGCGGTTTAATGAGACGCGTGCCACCGTTTCCGGACGGCAGTAGGGGAGTGTTTGGAAGGTTTTGGAGTTGCCGGTGATGGCGGCGACATCGAGAAATTCGGTTGCCATCGGGCCGGGACAGACAGCCAGCACGTGAATACCGCACGGGCGTAGCTCGGCGCGAAGCGCCTGCGAAAAGCTGGTGACGTACGCCTTGGTGGAGCAGTATACCGCCATACGCGGCGTGGGAACATACGAAGCGATCGAGCTGACGTTGAGGATACCGCCGCCCTGTGCCATATGCGGCAGCGTAAGTGAGGTCACAGCGGTCAACGCGCGGCAGTTGAGATCTACCATACCAACCTGATCGGCGGTGGGCATTTCGGCAAAATCCCCCAGTTTTCCGAACCCGGCGTTATTGATAAGCAGCGAGACGGTGGCGCCACTTTCGCTAAGCGCCCGGCGGTACGCCTCCAGATCCTCGTCACGGCACAGGTCCAGCGAAAGCAGACGGAAGGTCTTGCTTGGAAAGTCTGCGGCAATCATCTCCAAACGTTCCAAACGACGGGCGATCAACCAGATTTCGTCCACGGTGGGCAGTTGCTCCGTTACCTGACGGACATATTCTTTTCCCAGACCGGATGAGGCTCCGGTGATGACGGCAATAGTCATAGACTCCACTCCTTTTACCTTGAGTATGCCATAAAACGAAATAAATGTAAAGGTTTTTTACTAAACAGTGAAAATCAGGGCTTCCCTTTTGCGACATTCTATGTTATACTGTTTCATTATAAGGGAAAATGTGAGGTTTTGGTGTATGCAGCAACCGGTGACAGAAGCGGATGACCGCATTGTTGGGCGCAATGCCGTGATGGAGGCCCTGCGCTCCGGTCGCACATTGGACAGCGTGTGGATCGCCAGCGGCGATCGCAGCGGCAGTCTCAGCGCCATCCGTGCCAAGTGCAAGGATGCCGGTGTTCCTGTGAAGGATGTGGATGTCCGCAAGCTGGCCACGGTCGGCGGCAGCAATCATCAGGGTGTCGTGGCGTTTGCCGCGTGCAAGGAATACGCCTCACTGGAGGATATTTTTGCACGGGCAGAGGAAGCGGGCGAACCGCCGTTTATTTTGGTTTGTGACGGCTTGGAGGATGCTCACAACCTCGGCGCCGTGCTCCGTAGCGCGGAAGCAGCCGGTTGCCACGGCGTGATCATTCCAAAAAGGCGCTCGGTTGGCCTCAACGCCACGGTAGCCAAGACCTCGGCCGGCGCGGTGGAATATGTACCCGTCGTGCGGGTTGCTAATCTTACGGAAACGCTCCGTCGGTTGAAGGAGCGGGGACTCTGGGTGTACGGTCTGGATATGGATGGCAGTCCTTGGTGTCAGACCGATATGACCGGTGCGGTGGTGCTGGTCGTTGGCTCGGAGGGCCACGGCATCAGTCGGTTGGTACGGGAGCAGTGCGATTGTATCCTGTCCTTACCGATGCGCGGTAATATCAATTCGCTCAACGCTTCCGTTGCTTGCGGTATTATTGTTTATGAAGTAACGCGGCAGCGTTTGGGCTTACAGTCTGTTATGGGGTGACGCGTATGAAAAAGCGAGACGACATTCCGAAATACGAATATACGGCTCGGCACGCAGCGCCGGCTCCGATCGAGGATGAGCAGTCCACCACGACGGAGTTTCCGTCGCTTGGTGAGAAGCCCGTTGAGGTCGGTGAGCTGCTGTTTACACCGCAAGAGGAGGAACCGATGCCGTCTTCTGTGAAGAAGCGGCGTGGTTTGCTTGGCTTGTTTGGTATCAAGCGTGCCAAGCAGCAACCGATTCTGGAGGAAACGGTGGAGGAAGCGGAAGACGTGATCGTCGAACCGGAAGAGATCGAGCCGGTGCCGGATGACACGCGGGAGATCATTCTGCGCGACGGTGAGATCGAAAAGACGCAGGTCATTGAACTGGCGGAGGAGGGCGGCAGCCATCTTGTCGAGGATGAGGCTACCCAGCTGATGTTGGACGGTTTTGCCGATGAGACGGCGGACGTCGAGCCGGAGCCGGGTCCTGAAGAAACGCTGCGGCGTATTCGTCAGGAGAAGATTCAGGACTTTTCGCAGCGCCGCGAGCAGCACGAGCGCGAGGCGGAGCAGGCTGCGGAAAGCGCGGCGGAGGCGGTTGTGGTCGATCCGGTCGAGGAAACCGTTCCCGAAGAAGACGAGACGCCGGTGCAGGAAACACTGGTGACGATCCCCTTGACGGAGGTTCGTCAGCAACTGCTGGCCCAACATCGCCGTTCCGGTGTGACGCTGCTTCTTAGTGTGGTTTTGGAACTGATCCTTTTCTTCATTGCTTTGCTGTCCCGCTCGGATGCAACGGTTGCTATGCAGCCGATCTCGTATCTGATCCTGCAGGTGGTGTTGTTTGTTGCTTTGATGGCGGTCTGTGGCACGCATATTAAAGGCGGCTTTGTTTCGCTGTTTGCGCGCCGTCGGATCACGACCGAAGGCGTTGTGACCATTCTTTCCTGCCTGACCGTTATCCATACGGTGTTGCAGGCGCTGAATACGACCGGTTTGGCAGACGGTACGTCGCCTATTTTGACTGGTGTGACCGGCTTGGGACTTCTCGCTTTGCAGATCACACATCGGTTGGAGATCAACCGTGCGGGTAATGATCTGAACATTATGATCGCCTCGGGGGAAAAGCTCGCGGCGAAGCGCATCGATAGCCAAACGATCGCAGAAGAGATCGGCCGTCCCGCCGTGGCGATGGGTGTGCCGCGTGTGGCGTATTTCCGCCGCACCGAGCAGGCGGAAAACTATATTGCCGACTCCCGCACCTACGATCCTGCCTCCGGCTTTTTGCGTTGGTATTTGCCGATCGTTACCGGGGTGTCGTTTGTTGTGGCGGTGCTGTACCTGATCCTCAACGGCGTAACGTCCGGTGTGACGGCGTTTTCGCTGTTCTGCGGTATGCTGGTGATCGCCATCCCCGTACCGCTGCTGTTCACGCTGTATACCTCGCTTTCCTCTGTCAGCCGTAAGGCGCGCGAGCAGGGGACGGCGATTGCCGGTTACCGCGCCGTGGAAAGCTTTGGTAATGTTCACGCAGTCGCCCTCGACGCGATGGAACTTTTCCCGGAAAACAGTGTTCAATTGCACGGCATCAAAACCTTCTCCGGCACCCGTATTGACGAGGCGATCTTGGATGCTGCTTCGGTTTCAATCCGTGCCGGCGGACCGCTTTCGCACGTGTTCCGCCGCATGATCCTCGGTAAGGTGGATATGCTGCACGAGGTGGACACGTTGGTGTATGAACAGGATATGGGCCTGTCCGGCTGGATCAGCGGTCGTCGTGTCCTGATCGGTAACCGCCGTTTGCTGGATAATCACGGCATCGACATTCCGTCCCGCGATTACGAAGAGCGGTATGCGAAAAACGGTCGTCAGTTGGTGTATCTCTCGATCGCGGGTGAACTGTCTGCGATGTTTGTGGTGAGTTATGTGGCCGATCCGCAGGTGCGCCGCGTGCTGAAATCGTTGACGGACCGTCATATCACACTGCTGATCCGTACCTGCGATCAGAATGTGACTGAAGATTTGGTGACCTCGGTGTTTAGTCTTAACGGGTTCTACGTGGAGCTGCTCAACGCACCGGCCGGTCGCTCGTTTGAGACGCTGGTCAGCGGAACTTCTGCTGCCGAACCGGCACAGATCGTGTCGGAAAAAGGCTCGCCCGGTATGATGATGGCGTTTGCGCGTTGCCGTCGTCTGCGTTCGGGGGTGCGGTTCTTTGCGGTGCTGCAGTCGCTGGTCGGATTGCTGGGATCGACCTTGACTGTGGTTGCGGCGTTCTCCGGCGCGGCGCTGTATCCGGCGCTGTATGCGATGGAGGTCGTTGCCCTGTCTGCGGCGGTGTCGGCGTTGTTGGGACTCGCGTTTTCGCGGAATTGATAGGTATTTTCATCGGATTTACCCTCTGCTATCGGTGCGGAGGGTAAATTTTTTTATTTCCGTTGCGAATTATGGTTGAAATTTCAGAATGTATAGGTTATAATGGACAAAGAACAATCTTGCACTTAAAAATTTTTGTGTATAATTGTCAAATTTGGGACGGCGCTTGCAAACAGCGGTGCCGGAAAGGGGAGTCCTTTGTGAAACAGTACAATGCCAAGCACATCCGCAATGTCGCACTTGTCGGTCACGCCAGCACGGGTAAGACCTCGTTGGCGGAAGCCGTCGCGTATCTTACCGGTCTGACCGATCGGTTGGGTAAGGTCGCTGACGGAAATACCATTTGCGACTTTGATCCCGAAGAAATCAAGCGTGGAGCTTCGGTGTCGCTGTCGATGCTCCCCGTGGAATGGAAGGATACCAAGATCAACCTCATGGATACACCCGGCTCGTTTGACTTTGCCGGCGGTATGAGTGAGGGTATCCGTGCGGCCGGCAGTGCGGTTATCGTGCTGTCGGGTAAGAGCGGTGTGACCGTGGGTGCGCAGAAGGCGCGTGCTGCTGCTAAGAAAAAGGGTATCGCGCAGCTGCTTTTCGTCAACAAGCTGGATAGCGAGCACGCTGATTTCTACCGCGTTTTTGAGGATCTGAAAACGATTTTCGGTCCTGCAGTTTGCCCGATCGTCGTGCCGTATGTAGTCGATCACAAGGTACAGTGCTATATCAACCTGCTGGAGTATAAAGCCTATACTTACAAAGATGGCAAGGCAACGGAATGTCCCATTCCCGATATGGGTCATCGTCTGGAAGGTCTGCGTACCGCCATCAGTGAAGCGGTTGCGGAAACCAGTGAAGAACTGATGGAAAAATACTTTTCCGGCATCGACTTTACACCGGATGAGTTGATTCTCGGTCTGGCGACGGGTGTTCGCCGCGGCGAGATCCTGCCGGTGTACTGCGGCGCGTCGCAGACGATGGAAGGTGTCGATCAGCTTCTCAACGGTCTGATGTGGCTGGCGCCGTGGGCGGAGACGGTCGCGGGTGAGACCGGCGTGGATCCCAACGGTGATCCTGTGGAGCTGAAGGTCAATGAGCAGGCTCAAGCGGTGGCGACCGTGTTCAAGACGGTGGTCGACCCGTTTGTCGGCAAGCTGGTGTATTTCAAGGTTATCAGCGGTGTGATCACCCCCGATACTGCGCTGATGAATATGCGTACCGGCACGACTGAAAAGCTCGGCAAACTGTTTATGGTACGCGGCAAAAAGCAGGAGGAGGTCTCCTGCGTGCCGGCGGGTGATATCGGCGCCGTGGCGAAGCTCGCGTCTGCCAACACGGGCGATACCCTGTGCGCACCTGCACGTCAGGTCGTTCTCCCGGGCGTTGCGTATGAAGCGCCGTCGCTGTCGATGGCGGTGTACGCCAAGAACAAGGGCGACGAGGAAAGGATCGTTTCCGGCCTGAACCGCCTGCGCGAGGAGGATCCCACCATCGCGCTGGTGCATAATGCCGAAACCAAGGAGCAGGTGCTGTCCGGCTTAGGTGAGCAGCATCTGGAGGTCATCGTCTCCAAACTGAAGAGCAAGTTTGGCGTGGAGGTCGTCCTGCAGAGTCCGGAGGTCGCTTATCGTGAGACCATTCGCGGTAAGGTCAAGGTACAGGGACGTCACAAGAAGCAGTCCGGCGGTCATGGTCAGTTCGGTGATGTGTGGATCGAGTTTGAGCCGTGCGACAGCGAGGAGCTCGTCTTCGAGGAGACGGTGTTTGGCGGCTCGGTGCCGAAGAACTATTTCCCGGCGGTCGAAAAGGGCCTGCGTGACAGCGCCCAGCACGGCGTACTTGCCGGTTTCCCGCTGGTTGGCGTGAAAGCCACGCTCACAGACGGTTCGTATCATCCCGTCGATTCGTCCGAAATGGCGTTCAAGACCGCTGCGTCGCTGGCATACAAAGCCGGTATCGCGCAAGCGTCGCCCACACTGCTGGAGCCGATCGGCACGCTGAATGCGTTTGTGCCGAACGACAACACCGGTGATATCATGGGTGATATTACCAAGCGCCGCGGCCGTGTGATCGGTATGGAGCCGACCGCAGAGGATCACAGCATCACCTGCATCACCGCCGAGGTCCCGATGGCGGAAATGAGCGATTATTCCAGCATGCTGCGCTCCACCACGCAGGGCAGAGGCTATTTCACGATGGAGTTTACCCGCTATGAGGAGGCACCGGCACCGGTGGCTCAGAAGGTCATTGCGGAAAACAAGGTCGAAGAAGAGTGATAAACGGCAAACAGGCGGTAAAAAATACCGCCTGTTTTGCGATTTCTGTGAATTTCTACTTGCAAATACGACAGATATGCGGTAGAATAAGATAAGCATAATAAACGGAGGATTGCAAAATGGTATCAGCAGGTGATTTCAGAAACGGCGTTACCTTTGAAATGGATGGCAACGTCTATCAGATCGTAGAATTCCAGCACGTCAAGCCCGGCAAGGGCGCGGCGTTCGTTCGCACCAAGATCCGCAACGTGATTGCGGGCACGGTCGTGGAGCGCACGTTCAACCCCAACGATAAGTACCCGACCGCGTTCGTTGAGAGAAAGGAAATGGAATATTCCTACAACGATGGCGATCTGTACTACTTTATGGATCAGGAGACCTACGAGCTCATCCCGATCGGTAAGGATATCCTGTCCGACAACTTCAAGTTCGTGAAAGAGAATATGATCTGCCGCGTGCTGTCCTACAAGGGCAACGTGTTCGGCGTTGAGCCCCCGAACTTCGTGGAGCTGCAGGTCACCCAGACCGATCCCGGCTTCAAGGGCGACACGGCGACCAACGCCACCAAGCCCGCCACGCTGGAGACCGGTGCGGAGATCCGTGTACCGCTGTTCATCGACGAGGGCGAAATGATCCGTGTGGACACCCGTACGGGCGAATACATGGAGCGTGCGTAAGCATACTACTAACCAAGCGTTTATAAGGAGGTTATCATTATGACGATCACGGAGAAGGTTGCGTATCTTAAGGGTCTGATCGAAGGTATGGAGATTGACGAGGCAACCAAGGAGGGCAAGATCCTGAAGGCGATCATGGACGTTCTGTCCGACGTGGCGCTGAGCGTGGAGGATTTGGAAGCCACCGTCCAGGAAATGGGCGAGCAGGTCGATACCATCGACGAGGATCTGGATGCGCTGGAGACGGATTACTATGATGAGTACGACGAGTACGATGACGACGACTGCGATTGCGGTTGCTGTGACGACGAGTTTTACGATGTGACCTGCCCTAACTGCAACGAGGAGTTCGCGGTGGACGAGGACACCCTGCTCGACGGCGGTGTGGATTGCCCGCTGTGCGGCAAGCACCTGGAGTTCGACATCGAAGAGTGCGATGACGACTGCGATTGCTGCTGCGACGATTGCGAAGAGTGATCAATTCCATAAGTGATGAAAACAGCCGCCCGAGAGGGCGGCTGTTTTTGCGTTATTACCATTCCTTTTTCATCCAGATATGCGGGCAGCCTTGCTCGTCCTCGATGTCGCCATAAGGAGTGTAACCGTTCTTGGCGTAGAACGACTGCGCTTGGCATTGAGAGTGAAGAGTGAGCGCTGTGCCACCGACCGAACGGACGTAGTCCTCGGCGGCGGAGAGTAGATCGCTGCCGCAGTGCTTATCACGATAGGGCTTGAGCACGGCCAGTCGACCGAGAACGTACCGATCGCTTTCAGAAGCGGGGAAGATGCGGCAGGTGCCGATGGGCATTTCACCGTCAAACAGCACCAGATGCGTGGCAATGTTGTCCGTGTCATCGATCTCATCAACAAAGCCTTGCTCGTTCACAAATACCGGAATGCGTACCGCCAGCGCTTCCTGCGGCAGGGTGTGATAGGTGCGAATTGACATCTCCATAGGTGTATTCCTTTCCAATCGGCTTTGAACGGTTATTCGCCGTGCAGGCGGATCCGTTTATTCTTTAGTTCGCTGTACAGCATTTTGGTGATGTAGTGGGCATTTGCCGAGGCACGCCCCTCGGCATTTCCAAGCACCGCCACACCGTACTGCCGCTTTCTGTTGACGATGATCGAGGTGCGGAAGGTGCCGACACCGCCGACGTGCCACAGTTGGTTGGAGCGTTTGTAGGTGTGCCAGCCGATGCACATCATGTGATTGTCTTTTTTCAGCGCCGATGCTTCACAAACGGTATGTGCCGAGGTGATATACGGCGTGTCACTTTCGATCTGTAGTGCCATGTAACGCAGGACGTCCTCGATCGTGCTGACCATGCCGCCGCCTGCAATATAAGGGTTGCTTCGCTCCCACACCCAGAAAGGCAGGATCTTTTTTCCTCGGGTGGAAAGGGGGGTGCGTGTTGCAGGGTCGGCCTCGATGACAGTATGCGTAAGTCCCAGATCCTTTTGGATAAACTCCTGAAACAGCGTTGCAAACGGGGTGTTCGTGACCTCTTTGGCGACAAGCGCCAGAATAGCAGGGGCAAAATCCGAATAGCCGTAGCGTACCTTGGGTTTTATAAAACGACGGCGCTCGAGGCAGCGAATGACGGTTTTGGTGGTGCAGTTTCGGTAAAGATTTTTGCGGGCATAACCACTGGCTAGCAGATGCGGAACGGTGATCTCTGCAGGGGTCAAATGATGATAGCCCGCCGTGTGAGTCAGGAGCTGATAGAGGGTGGGGTAGTGTCCTTTCTTGAGAGATAGATACGTGTCGACCGTGCGTTGGATGTCCAGCTTGCCTTCCTCGTGAAGCTTGAGAATGAGATGGGCGGTGGCGGTTTTGGAAACCGAGCCAATATCGTAGCACAGGCGGGTTTCCTCGGCGGGATCTCCGAAAACGTACAGTGATCCCTTATGATACAGCCCGATGGTGAGCCGATTGTGTTCCGACAAAGCAAGATACCACCGGATTTTGTCGGCGGTCTTGGGACGGAGATCCGTATAGCTCAATGAAATGATGTCCATGCCCTTCAACGCTCCGCTCGTCGTGATGTTCATGCTGCCGGATGAGCCTTTACCAGAAGTACAACGCATTCAATGTGCGAGGTGTGGGGGAACATGTCCACCGGTTGGATGCCGGTGACGCGGTAGCCGCCTTTTGTCAGCACGCGCAGATCACGCGCCTGCGTTTCGGGGTTGCAGGAAATGTACACCACGCGCGCGGGGGCGAGGGTCAGTAACGACTCCAAAAACGGTATATCACTGCCGGCACGCGGCGGGTCCATCAGTACTACGTCTACTTTTTCTCCGCTCCGCGCCAGTTTCACCATATATTCACCGGCGTCGGCTTCCATAAAGGCGATGTTTTCGAGACCGTTGCGCCGCGCGTTGACACGTGCATCGCGCACGGCATCGCCGTTGAGCTCCACGCCGACGACCTGACCGGCTTGACGGGCGGCGACGATGCCGATGGTGCCGACGCCACAGTAAGCGTCCAACACGCGGTCAGTCGGCTTCAGCTGCGCCATATCCAGTGCGGTACGGTAGAGCCGCTCGGTCTGGAGAGGGTTGATCTGATAAAACGAGCGCGGCGAGATGCGGAAGGTACAGCCGCACAGCGTATCCTCGATAAATCCGCGTCCGAACAACACTTCCTCGCGCTCACCGAGCAGCATACTGGTGCGTTGGGGATTGATATTCAGCACTACGGTGGTGATCTCGGGGTGTCGGCGAAGCAGTTCCTCCGTGAATTTCTTTTTCAGCGGGAACATCGGGGAAGCACCGACAAAAACCACCATGATCTGGCCGCTGGTAAAACCGCGGCGCACCAGCACGTGGCGTAAAAATCCGCGGCGGCTGTCCTCATTGTACGGCAGAATGCGGAATGAGGGCAGCATTTTACGAATCGTCACCACAATGCGATCGGCGGCGGGATCCTCGATCTGGCAGGAGTCTACCTTGACGATGCGGTGCGAGCTGGATTGGTACACACCCGAAACCACCTCGCCGCCGCGCGTGAGCCCGAACGCCGCCTGAACCTTGTTGCGGTAATGATAAGGACGCTCCATACCGAGGATCGGCTTGACGTGATGATATTTACCAAGCAGGGATACAACCGTTTCCTGCTTGTATTTGAGTTGGCGGGGGTAGTCCATGTTTTGCAACTGGCAACCGCCGCATTTGCGCGACAGCGGACAGCGCGGCATGGTTTTCGGGGGGAGCTGACTCATTCTTTTGCCTCCAGATAGTAGGTAGCCTCCATATCCGCGACGGACAGAGCGAAAGACAGTGGGAACATTTCGAACGCGTTGCCGACGTTACGGCTGTCTTCCGTTCCGGCAAATCCCATATGATAGCGGATCGCAAAGGCTTCTTCACGCGTCAGACGCATATAGCCGGACAAAATATACACGGATTTTTCACCGTGACCGTAGGGGAGCTTGTCCTCAAATTCATAGGTTGGCACAGTCTGCCACTTACCGTTCTCATCTTTCACGTTACGTGTGCCGGGCTTATAGCAGTTGATCTTGCAAACGTCGTGCAGCAGCGACACGATCGCAATGCTTTCCTCGCTGTAATCCAGCCCGTAAGTCTCTTTCATCCGCGGGCGGTCGAGGTAGTGCCACAGACAATCAAACACGTTGAGACTGTGCTCCACGAGACCGCCTTCGTATGATCCGTGAAACCGCGTGCTCGCCGGCGCAGTGAAAAAGTCGCTGGATTTGGAGCAAAGATACTCCAACAGCTTATCCGCACCCTCCCGATGGATATATTGATTGTACAGCTCGATGAACCGTTCTTTGGCATCCATACTTGACACACCCTTTCTTTCACCACCAGTATACCTCTTTTTTGCGAAGTGTGCAACAGAAAACGCCAAAATAGGGGTGACAAACCGTGCTTCGGGGTGTATAATAAGGGGGTATTCGGAAGGAGTGTTACGCTATGAAAGCGCTTAAATCGTTTTTAGTTCCCTTCAAGGGCTTTGTGATCGGCTCGTCGATGACGGTGCCGGGTGTCAGCGGCGGTACGATGGCGATCCTGCTGGGTATTTACGACCAGTTGATCGGTGCGATCAGTCATTTCGGAAAAGCACCGAAAAAGAACCTGCTCTTTTTGCTGAAGTTCTGTGTAGGGGCAGTGATCGGCTTCGCGGCACTGGCCTCGGCAATCGGTTGGCTGCTTGCAACCTTCCCGATCCCGGTCTCACTGTTTTTCCTCGGCGCGATCATCGGCGGCGTTCCTGCACTGTACCGCAAAACGCGCGTATCGAAGTTCACGGTGTCTTCCGCGGTGTATATCCTGCTTGGTTTTGCCATCGTCATCGGTATCGGCATTTTGCCGCAGGGGCTGATGCCTTCCAGCACTGATCTGAACCTTGTCAGTCTGCTGATCTGGTTGCTTGCCGGTGTTGTTGTGGCGCTGGCACTGGTGCTTCCCGGCATCAGCACGTCGCATATGCTGCTGGTGCTCGGCATTTATGGTACACTCTCCGGCTCTATCGACACGGTAGCACTGTGGGTGAAAACGCTGATTAAACAGCTGTTGGGTGACGGCGGTGTGTCAGCGGCCTCGGTGGGGATCGGTGAGGCGTTTACCTTCATCGGCTTGCTTGGTGTTTCTACGCTGGTCGGCGTGGTGCTCATCACAAGGCCTTTGGAATGGACAATGAAAAAGTTTCCGCATCAGACCTATTGTATGATCCTGGGCTTTGTGGTGGGCTCGCTGGCGGATATTGCTGTGGATATCGTGTGGCCGGCGCTTCAGGTGGAAGCAACGCTTACCTACTGGCTACTGACGGCGGTGGCTTCCGTCGTAACGGCAGCTGCCGGCTTTGCGGGCATCCTGTTCTTATCACGATTTTCCGACGAGGAGTGATCGCTATGCGGTACGATGAGTTTTTTAGATCCGTTGAAGGTAAGTGCGTCGCGGTGTGCGGCATCGGACATAACAATCTGTCGGTGATTTATCAACTGCTTGCTCACAGGGCGCGCGTGATCGCTTGCGATAAGCGGACGCGCGAACAACTTGGTGCGGCTGCTGAGGAATTGGAAGTCGCAGGCGCGACGCTGTGCCTGGGTGAAGATTATCTGGAGCATTTAGAGCCGGCGTCACTCATTCTGCGGACGCCCGGTATGAAGCCGTATTTGCCGCAGTTTAAGGCGGCGCGCGCGGCAGGAAAAACCGTTACCTCGGAGATGGAGCTGTTTTTTGAACTGTGTCCTGCGCCCGTTTATGCAGTGACGGGATCCGACGGTAAGACCACCACTACCACGGTGATCGCGGGTTTGCTCGCAAAAGCGGGTGAGACCGTTCATCTCGGTGGTAACATCGGCAATCCGATGCTGCCTGCGATCGAAAAGGTGACAGACGATGACAAAGCGGTGGTGGAGCTGTCCAGTTTTCAATTGACGATGATGACGCAGAGTCCGCAGGTGGCGGTCGTCACCAACGTGGCTCCCAATCATCTGGATTGGCATACCGATATGAAGGAATACATCGATGCCAAGCGTAATCTGGTGATGCATCAGCGAGCCGGTGACCGTGCGGTGCTGAATGCCGACAACGTGCACACCGCCGCATTTGCCGCCGATTGCCCGGGCGAGGTATGGTGGTTCTCACGCCTGCATCCCGTGGAGCGCGGTGCATACCTCGGCGAGGACGGGGTGCTGTATATCACCGACGGCGAGGTCACGGTACCGGTGCTTCCGGCGTCTGAGATCCTCATCCGTGGTGTGCATAACATCGAAAATTATTTGGCGGCGTTTGCCGCGACCTACGGCGTCGTGCCTGTTGAGGTAATGGCAGAGTATGCGCGCACCTTCGGCGGCGTGGCGCATCGGTGTGAGCTGGTGCGCGAGCACGGAGGTGTCAAATGGTACAACGATTCCATCGGCAGTAGTCCGTCACGTACGATCGCAGGGTTGGAGGCGTTTGATCGCAAGGTTATCCTCATCGCCGGTGGCTACGACAAGCATATCCCGTACGATCCGCTGGGGCCTGTGGCGGCGAAAACCGTGAAGCACGCTGTACTGCTCGGTGCAACGGCACCCGCGATCGAGGCGGTGCTGAAACGTGATACGGATGTACCGATCACACGGGTGGCGTCAATGGAGGAAGCCGTCGCAGCGGCGGCGGCACTGGCAACGGACGGTGATATCGTATTTTTGTCGCCTGCCAGTGCAAGCTTCGATATGTATAAAAATTTTGAGGAACGCGGTAATCATTTCAAAAAATTGGTGCAGGAGTTGTCATAAACGATGGTAGAACTGCTGAAAACGCTGTGTGAAGCGCCCGGTGTCAACGGTGTGAAGGATATCAGCGCTCTTGTTGCCGAACGGCTGGCGGCGTATGTGCCGCAGGTGCATACCGACCGTGTGGGCAATGTGTGGGGTGTGCTTCCCGCAGCTCAAAAAGATGCCCCGACACTGCTTTTGGAAGCGCATTTGGATGAGATCGGTTTTGTTGTCACCGGTATTACGGATGACGGCTTCTTGCGCGTCTCGGCCTGCGGCGGTGTGGATGAGCGTACGCTGTCTGCCGCCGAGGTAGTGGTGCTTTGTGAGCCGCCGCTGAGTGGCGTGTTCTGCTCGACACCGCCGCATCTGTCAGGTGGTGAGAGCAAGCTGCTGACAACGGAGCAGCGCGGTATTGACGTTGGTTTGACGGGTGACGATGCGAAACAGCGCGTTCCGATCGGGACGCGCGTGATGTTTGCACCGCGGTTTGACTGTTTGCTGGGCGATCGCGTTTGCGCAAAAGCATTGGATGACCGTGCCGGTGTCGCGGCGGTGCTGCGCGCCTTGGAATTACTAAAAGACGCCGAGCGCCCGTGCCATGTGGCAGCGGTGTTTTCTGTGCAGGAAGAGGTCGGTATGCGTGGTGCGGCGGCGGCAGCGTTCGCCGTTCAGCCGGATGCTGCGGTCGTTACCGACGTGAGCTTTGCCTATACACCGGACGCTGACAAAACACGGTGTGGGGTTTTGGGTGATGGTGCTATGCTGGGAATGTCTCCGGTTCTGGATGAGCGGTTGACTGCGTGTTTGCGGCAGTTGGCGGAGAAGCAGGAGATCCCGTTCCAGTATGAAGCTATGGGTGGTTCGACCGGTACCGATGCGGATAAGATCAGCATAGTGCGCGACGGGATTCCGACGGCGTTGCTGTCGATACCGCTGCGGTATATGCACACGCCCGTGGAGGTTGCTTCGCTTGGTGATATTGAGTCGGTAGCGCGCCTGATGGCGGCACTGGTGCTCAGTGGGGAGGTGCGTACCGATGCGTAAGACGGTGTTTGAGTTGTGTTCGCTGCCGGGTGTTTCCGGCCGCGAGAGTGCGGTGCGCGCGTATTTGCAGAAAAAACTGAAGGATGCTCCCGCAGTGCGTGAAATGCGTGCTGATCGGATGGGTAATCTGATCGTGGAATTACGCGGCAAGCAGAGAGCACCGCACAAGGTGCTGTTTGCCGCACATATGGATGAGGTCGGTGGCATCGTGACCGGTATTACCGACGACGGCTATCTGCGTTTTGCTGCGGTGGGCGGCATTATGCCGGAGGTGCTGTTTGCACGGCGCGTGTTTGTCAACGGACACGTTGGAGTGATCGGAGGCAAGGCTACGCACCAGTGCAAGGGTGACGAGAAAACCAAAGTTCCTGCGATCGGGACGCTGGGTATTGATATCGGTGCGACTTCGCGTGCGGAAGCGGAGGAGGTCGTGCGCATCGGTGATGCGGTGCTGTTTGCCGATGGTGTCACCGAGCTTGGCGGTGAGCGGTTTCTTGCCAAAGCACTTGATGACCGCGCCGGTTGTGCGCTGCTGTTGATGCTGGCACAGACGGAGCCGACATACGATGTGACTATTGCCTTCACCGTACAGGAGGAGGTCGGCACGCGCGGTGCGGGATGTGCAGCGTTTGCCGTGCAGCCGGAGATCGCGGTGGCGGTAGATTCCACAACGGCTTCGGATATTTTGGGTGTACCGGAAGAAAAGCAGGTATGTCGCGTCGGTGGTGGTGCGGTGGTGTCCTTTATGGATCGCGCCACGGTGTACGATAAGCCGCTGTATGACGAGATCTTCCGTTTGGCGAAGGTGAACGGCATTGCCGCACAACCAAAAACATGTATTTCCGGTGGCAACGACGCCCGGTCTCTGCAGACAGCAGCAGAGGGGGCGCACGTAGCGGCGGTATCACTACCGTGCCGCTACATTCATTCTGCCCGTTGCTTCTTGGATGAAGAAGATCTGCGGCAGACCTACCGACTGCTGGAAGCGATGATGAACACGCTGCCCGCGTGGGACGGTGCGGTATGATCCGCTTGGCTGAACAACTGCCGGTGATGACCGGTGACACCCTGCCGTTATACCGTATTCGCGCGTTGTGGGAATGCTATGGGGCGGTGCCGTTTCTCCGTTTTTACACAGGGGATGACGGTAGTGCCGCTGCGGTGCTGGACGGGCAAGCCGTTGTTTACGCAACAGTGCCGGAACGTGAGGAAATGGCGCTGTTTGTAAGTATGCAGCCCGATATCACCGCGTTGCTTGCCGATGCGCAAACGGCAGGGGCGGTTGCGGCACATTGGGGAGCGGATGTACAGACCGTCCCCGTAATGCGGTGCGAAGCACCGCAAAAGGCAGAACAGCTCGTGCGGTTGTCACCGCGCGAACTGTATGCGTTTTTGGAGCCGATATTCCCCGGATTACCGCCGTTCGAAGGATGGTATATGGATGTATGCTACCGCGAGCGGCACGGGTTTTGCCGCAACGTGGCGGTGCTCGACGGCGACCGTGCGGTTTCTGCGGCGATGACGACCGCCGAATGGCGCGGCGGTGCATTGATCGGCGGGGTGGCGACGGCACCCGATCACCGTCGGCAGGGCTTGGCGGCGAGGTGTGTCGGTACTTTGGCGGCTGCGTTGCAGGGGGAAGGGCGACAGGTATATATCTGTCCGAAAAATGAAGGAGCACAGCGTGTGTATGCGGCATTGGGATTTGTCGTGTGCGACTATGTGGCGCTGACAGAAAGGATATAAAACAACGATGCAGACTTCTTTCTTTGATATTGATCCGCGTTTGAATACACTTTCGGAGCAAGTGAGTACGGATATAGCACCTGTATTTTCACGGATCGACGAGATCGCCGACTACAACCAGCAAAAGGTGTTGGCGGCATTTATCAACCATCGCGTAAGTGAGGCGCATTTCGTGCCGACAACCGGCTACGGTTACGGTGACCGAGGCCGCGAGGTGCTCGAAGAGGTGTTTGCCGAGGTGCTCGGTGCGGAAGACGCGTTGGTGCGCCATAGTATCCTGTGTGGCACACACGCCATTACGGTGGCACTGTTCGGCGTTCTGCGTCCGGGTGATGTGCTGCTTGCCGCCACGGGTGCGCCGTATGACACACTGCTTGGTGTCATCGGTGTGGACAAGTCGAGTGACGGTTCGTTGGCGGAATACGGCGTCGGTTACCGTGAGGTGCCGCTCGGGGAGGACGGTCTGCCGGATATTCCGGGCATCTGTGATGCGCTGCGTGACGAGCCTGCGATCAAGGTAGTACATATTCAGCGTTCACGTGGGTATAATCTGCGCCCATCGTTGACGGTGGCCCGCATCGGCGAGGTCATTGCCGCAGTCAAAAGTGTACGTCCTGATGCCATCGTGTTTGTGGATAACTGCTACGGCGAATTTGCTGAGCGCGAGGAACCGACGGCGGTGGGTGCCGATCTGATGGCGGGTTCGCTCATCAAGAATCCCGGCGGCGGTATTGCGGAAAACGGCGGTTACATCTGCGGTCGCCGCGATTTGGTGGAAAAATGTGCTTACCGTCTGACGACTCCCGGACTCGGTAAGGAGGTCGGTGCCTCACTCGGACATAACCGTACGATGTTTATGGGGCTGTTTCAGGCACCGCACGTGGTGGGTGAGGCGATGAAGACCGCCGTGTTTGCCGCGGCGCTGTTTGAGCGGTTCGGTTATTATTGCACACCATCCTCGACAGAAGAGCGCGCGGATATCATTCAGGCGATCCAAATGCGGGAAGCAAAGCCACTGATCTCGTTTTGCCAGGGTATCCAGAGCGGCGCGCCGGTGGATGCGTTTGTGACACCGGAGCCGTGGGATATGCCGGGCTATGACAATCAGGTCATTATGGCGGCAGGTGCGTTCACGATGGGCTCGTCCATCGAGCTGTCTGCCGATGCTCCGCTGCGTGAGCCGTTTGCTGTGTATATGCAGGGAGGATTGAATTTCTCTTCGGGACGTATCGGTATTTTACTCGCGGCACAGAAGATGCTGGATGCCGGTGTGCTGCCGGGATTTTGAAATCTAAAGGGGTAATAACGATGGAAACGCGCCGTATTATTGAATCGTGGTACAAGGCTTTGGGATTTCCCAGGCGGTATGATGAAGAGTTTTATGAGGCTTTGAATACGTTGCCCATATCGGATACGATCACGATAGAGACGTATGATCTGAATGAACAGGACGGTAAACGTAATTTCCTGTCGTTTCTGTATTTTTGCGAGGCATTGAAGGCCAAATACGAGGAGCTCGGTATCGGCAATGATATTTTGATGGATACGTTGCGGGATCTTCTCCGTTGGACCGACGTGTGGAGCGATCTCAAGGGTGAGTTGTACTTAGGTGAGATTCCTTGGTTGGCTTTCCATATGAGAGGTAAGCTGTTCTGCCTTGGTGCGTTGCAGTTTGCTTTGGGGCAGGCGGAGCACGATGTTCCGGAAAAAGGGATCGCCAAGGGCGACAACGTCGTCGAGGTGCACATTCCGGCAAACACGGATTTTTCCAAAGAGGAATGTGACAAGTCCTTTGCGATGGCGAAAGTGTTTTTTGCCAAGTATTTCCCGGAGCGCGAGTATCGGTATTTTACCTGCGATTCGTGGTTGTTGGATCACACATTGAAGCAATTTCTGAAGTCGGAAAGTAAGATCATTGATTTCCAAAATCGGTTTGATGTTGTCAAAGACGAAGAACGTGACAGTATTTTTCGATACATATTCCGTTGGGATGCCACGCGTGAGACGGCACTGAAGATGACGGCTACGACCAGTTTGGCGCAAAAGGTGCAGGAATATGCGAGGGATGGTGGCGTGTTTTACGTCTCGCTTGGCGTGATCGACAAGGATACGATCTGATATCTGATATAAAAAAACAGCGTTGGATTCCAACGCTGTTTTTGGTTATTCGTTCCGATATTTTTTGCGCGTGGCGATACCGCCGCGGATGTGGCGCTGTGCCTTATTAATATCCAGAATTTGCCGCACCTCGCTGTACAGCTGCGGATTGACCGTTTGCAGACGGTCGGAAACATCTTTATGTACGGTGGATTTGGAAATATGGAACTTCTTGGCGGCGGCGCGCACGGTGGCATTGTTTTCGATGATGTACTCTCCTAAGACGGTCGCTCTTGATTCCACTTCGTTCCTCATACGATCAACTCCTCGAAAGACTGTTTCATTGTATGAATCGGAATCGGAGTTTATGCGTATTCGCTTTGGAGGGGTGGTTGATACGGTACGGGATGTAAAAAATGACAGTTCTTCGGAAATTTTTGATAAAAAATCCCATTGACACCCACTGCGTAAAATATTACTATAAAGACAATAAAAAGTTGTTTTTTTGGCGCGTTAGGAGGAAGATTGTGTTTTTTAAGAACAAGGTCTGTGTGCTCGGTCATAAGAAGATCAGCTTTGTCGATGCGGTGATAAATTCCCACAGCACCGGATATTCGGAGTATATCGATTCGACGTTTCGGAAAATCCGTGAGCTTAGTGTCGGCGATATCCGTTGCACGTCAGTGGAGTTTGTTACCGGCTTTACACCGTCTGTGATTAAAAAGATCAGGACGTATACGGAATATAAGAAGAACCCCGAGGCGTTTGCGATCAGCATCGGTAAAAAAACCGTGGTTTGGGCTGCTGCTCCGGAGGGGTTCATTTATGCGGCGGTCACGCTGCTCTCTTTGGCCGAAACCGATGAACTGGCGGAAGGATTTATCTACGACTATCCCTGCGATGATATTCGCGGGTACCGAACCTTTTTGCCGCCCAGAGACCGGTTTGACGATTTCCGCGAGATGGTCGATTTTCTGGCATATTATAAGTACAACTGCTTGATGCTGGAGGTCGGCGGCGCGATGGAATACAAGCGCCATCCCGAGATCAACGAGACCTGGGTCAAGCTGTGCGAGGACATCAATGCATATTCCGGCAGAGGCAACGAGATTCAGAGATCGTTCGGTTGGTCAAAGAACAGCTTTCACTGCGACAATGCGGGCGGCGGCTATCTGACACAGGACGAGGTGCGCGAGCTGGTTGCGTATTGCCGTTCCCGCGGCATCGATGTCATCCCCGAATGTCCCACGTTCTCTCACTGTGACTACCTGGTGATGGCGCATCCGGAAATTGCGGAGCGGAGCAACGACCCCTATCCGGATTCGTATTGTCCCAATCATCCGGACACCTATACCTATGTTTTTGATATTCTCGAAGAGGTGATCGAGGTTTTCCGGCCGAAAGCCATCAACATCGGTCACGACGAGGCTTACAGCGTCTCAATCTGTCCCAAGTGCAAAAACACGCCCGCCCCCAAAGGGTATGCGGACGATGTGTGGAAGATCCGCAATTTCTTGGCGGAGAAGGGCGTCCACGTGTATATGTGGGGCGAAAAGCTACTGAAGTCGTACACCAACGACGGTCACCCTGTCGGCGGTACCGGCACAAAGGGGTGGTCCCCTCGGTTGTATCCTTGCCGCGATCTTTTGCCGCGGGATATCACCTTTATGCATTGGTACTGGCCGTTTAATCCGAAATACGACGATGTGTACCACGACAGAAATATGGATGTGGTGTACGGTAACGTGTCCGCGAAGAGCGTGCGGGAATGGGATTCCCGCAGAAAACGCGGTATTCACGGCGGCTTTGTTGGTAACTGGGGTTCCTGTGAGGAAGAATATATGCAGCGTAATCTGCAGTATTTTGATCTGGTGACTACCGCGTATGCATTTTGGTGTGACGACTTTGAGGCGATGGGAAGCGAGGCGCAGCTGGATATTGCTGCTAAAGAACTGTACCGCCTGAAGAATTTGAAGATTAAGCACCCCATTACGGTCGTTCACGCAACCTCCCATAAGATTCCATTTGAATTGTTTTATGACGGTGTGTTTATCACTGACGAGAAGTATGTTCTTGGCAATTATGAGTTGACCTATGCCGACGGTATGACCGCCTTGCTTCCCGTGAAGTACGGCACGAATATCTCGACGGATACCTTTGAGAACTATACCACCGACAACGCGTTCCGTGAGGTTACCTACTCCACGCTGCCGCGTATGGCAAACGGCAGGTTCGTGTATGAATGCACTTACGAGAATCCCAAGCCGGGTGTGCCCGTGGTCGCGTTCCGCTATGTCCCGGTCGAGGCGATGAAGGATGTTGCGGTGGATGTTCTGGCAGTTTCCTTTACTCCTACCGTAACGGGTATTTCAAAGCAGCAAACTCGCCAAAGCAGTGGGGGAGATTTCGGGTTTAAAATTTACGATTAACGCGCAGATGACAAGAAAACGAGCGTGCAACGCTGTTCAGCGTTGCACGCTCGTTTTAGTTTTTGAGGTATCAGCCGATCTTCGGCAGGGATGCAGCAGCCACGGACTGACCGACGCGGCGGATCTTTTCATCCGGCAGATGCAGTTCCATAGCAGCGCACTCGGGATACTCTTCCTTCAGCACGCGGCTGGCTTCGGCGATGATGAGGTCGCCACCTTCGCCGGACATCACACGACCGAGCAGCAGCACGTCGCCGATGGCGTAGTACATCGCATAGTAGGCGAGCGTGTGACCCAGATAAGTGCCGATGGAGCGGTAGATGTTGCGGACATTTTCGCCGCCCTTGTTCATTTCCAACTGAACGACCTTCAGTTTTTCGGCAGGAGAGAGGGTCTCATCCAACTCGATACCGGCGCGGGGAGCCAGTTTGATGACGCTGTCCTGCGAGAAGTATTTCACACCGCAGCCCTTGTCACCGGACCATTCATCCACCATCGCGTCCTCCTGCAGATCAACGGGAGCGAATGCGAGCTCGTTGAGCCAGCCGGTGATGTTTCCGTCGCCGTCGACGTAGCCGACCGCTTCGGAGGTGCCCATGGCGATACCGAGAATGTTGTTCTTGTTCAGGCTCATTGCACCCGCCAGCGCGGTGACATCGCCGTCGTTGGCAACCTCGATCGGCACGTCGCCGATCTCGGCAGCAGCACGCAGGTAGATATCCTTAACTTCCTTTTCGTAGCGATCCTCCGGCACCTTGATGAACAGCGACGCGACCATGGCGCGGTTGTCAACATACACGCCGGCAGAGGAGATGCCGATGGCATCCACGCGAGGCATCTTGGACGCCGCGGAGCGGAACGCCTCGACAATGCCTTGATAGTGATAGTTGGGGTCCTCGTTGGTCTTGGGGAACCAGACGACCTCCTCGGAGTAGACGGACACGCCGTCAATCACCGCAGAGACCTTGCGGTCACTGCCACCGGCATCAAAGCCGATGCGGCAGCCATCCAAATTGCGGCCAACCGACTGCGCGGTGGATTTTTCCGCCGGCACCTCGGAGAGGGGCAGGGAAACAACCTCGAACGGGCGCTCGTAGACGCGCGCCATGAAGGTGCTGTCGAACTCGCGGGAGCCGCCCTTGCTGTACGCAGTGGCAACGGTCTCGGCAATCGTATCGTCGCCGCAGATCATCACTTTATAGCCACCGTAGGCCCACAGCAGCATCTTGACCGTGCGGTCAACATACAGCGCATCGACCTTCTGCATCTCGGGCGTGCCGTGGATGCGGAAACGGCGCACCGCTGTCTGACCCTGGTTGCGCTCAACCGCAACAGCGATCTCCTTGCCGTTTGCTGCCGATTTTTCATAATCGCGGCAGAAAGCAGCCATCGGAATGAAGCCGGCATCCAGTACCGGCAAATTTTTTACGGAAACTTCCAGTCCATGTACGTTCATTCTACAAAAGACACCCTTTCCTGTATGGTATAGTTTAACTATAACAAGTTTGAAGCGTAAAACAAAGGCACTAACGGGTGTAAAAGTTTCAATTTTCGGTATTTTTTAGCATGGGAAAACTGTGCGGGGCATATAGATGTGTCAGAAAACCATTGTTGAAAGGAATGACTGTTCAAATGTGTGAGTATTATCCGGAGGGTATCCTGCTGAACACGCCTGCTAACCGTCGCCGGACGGAATCTGCTGCAGCGTTGGCGGAGGCGGCGATCGCAGAAGAGGTGGTGGAGGCTCGTGCCGTATTGTGTGACAATGAGCATAACCTGTACGTGGAGCTGCCGTGTATGTCGGGTATCATTCGCCGCGAGGAGGGGGCGCTCGGTATTGCGGAGGGGACGACGCGCGATATTGCGCTGATCTCCCGCGTGAGCAAGCCGGTCAGTTTTATCGTCACGGGATTTGAATACACTCCCGAGGGCGAGCGGCGCGCAGTGTGCTCGCGGCGTGCGGCACAGGAGAAATGTCGCGATGAGTATCTGCGGCATTGCCGTCCCGGCGATGTGATCGCCGCGCGCGTGACGCGGCTCGAAAGCTTTGGTGCATTTTGCGATATTGGGTGCGGTATTCCCGCGCTGCTGCCGATCGCCAGTATCTCGGTCAGCCGCATTTCGCATCCGTCCGATCGCTTGTTCGTGGGGATGGATATTCATTGTGTCATTAGCTCGGTGGAGGGCAGCCGCATCTGCCTGTCTCAACGCGAGCTGCTCGGCACGTGGGAGGAAAATGCTGCTCTGTTCACACAGGGAGAGACCGTTGCCGGTATCGTGCGCTCGGTGGAGGAGTACGGTGTATTTATCGAACTGACTCCGAATCTTGCGGGACTTGCCGAGCCGCGCGAGGGGGTGCGCGTTGGGCAATATGCGGGGGTGTACATCAAAAACATTCTCGCGGAAAAGATGAAACTCAAGCTGGTGCTGATCGATGCGCAGGATTCGGTGGAACTGCCGCCGCCGCTCAAATATTTTATCACGGAGGGTCATATCGACCGTTGGCAGTATTCCCCTGACAGCTGCCACAAAATGATCGAAACGGTGTTTGGATAAGAAGAAAAGCAGAGCGAATGCTGAAGTGATATAGTGATGGTAGACACAAAAAAGTGTCTACCATCACTTTTTATGTTAGAATAAAAGAAAGGAGTTGAGAAAAATGGGAAGACCAAAAGGCGGAAAAAACAACAGCCACAGCAAAGAA
>JAGBFF010000053.1 GCA_017936615.1 Clostridia bacterium
AAATATTGCTTTGTCCACTTGTGGATCTGGGAATTAGACACCCCTGTTTCCCGTTCAAGTGTTCTTAATGCTTCGCCTGCCAAAACACGCTTTACTAATGCCAATTTTTCTTCTTTGCTGTGGCTGTTGTTTTTTCCGCCTGTTGGTCTTCCCATTTTTCTCAACTCCTTTCTTTTATTCTAACATAAAAAGTGATGGTAGACACTTTTTTGTGTCTACCATCACTATATCACTTCAGCAGACGCTCTGCTTTTTCTCTTTTTGGATATACTAACACGGGAGGAGACGGTATGTCTGAAAACAACAAAAAGCAGCAGCGGCAGACCGAGATGGAGGAACAGATCATTTACGGTCAGCCCGAAACGGCACAGGAGCTGCTGCACAAATACGGCACGTACGAAATACAGCCGACGCTGGATTCCGACAACGAATTTCCGAAGATCGGTGCGGGGTTGCCGACCGAAACTGCGAAAAAACAGCGTGACGATGCATAACACGCCAAGGACAGGACAACCTAGAACCACAAACACGGAAGGGGTGTCCGTATGGACTGGTGGATGGTCATCAAGGCGTTTGCGGTCGGCGGCGCAATCTGTGTGGTTGGTCAGCTGCTGATCGATCTCACAAAGCTGACCCCCGCACGCATTTTGGTGCTGTACGTCACGCTGGGCGTGGCACTGACGGCGGTGGGTCTGTACGATCCGCTGATCGAGTTCGCAGGCGGTGGTGCCAGCCTTCCGCTGACCGGTTTTGGTTATGCGCTGGCAAAGGGTGTGGAGCAGGGTGTCACAGAGCAAGGGGCACTTGGGATCATCACGGGCGGACTGACGGGTACCGCCGGCGGCATCGCTTTTGCAGTCACACTGGCACTGCTGTGTGGGTTACTGGCAAAATCGAAAGAAAAGTCTTGAATTATCGACCCGAAGCGGCAGGCTTCGGGTCACTTTCTTTGCGAAAACCCGTTGCGTGGCGACAGGGAATGTGATACACTGGTACTAAACGGAACGGAGGTGTCCCGATGAAGATCACGTTTTTGGGCGCGACACATGAGGTCACCGGCAGCTGTACGCTGTTGGAGGTGGCCGGACACAAGCTTCTTGTTGATTGCGGCATGGAGCAGGGGCAGGATCTGTTTGAAAATCAGGAGTTGCCGATCTCGCCGTCGCTGATCGACGCGGTGCTTATCACTCACGCGCACATCGATCACTCGGGGTTGGTACCGATGTTGTATGCGCGCGGATTCCGTGGTCCCGTGTTCGTGACGCGGGCAACCGGGCGGCTGTGCGGCATTATGCTGCGCGACTCGGCACACATTCAGGAGTTTGAAGCGGAGTGGCGCAACCGCAAGGCGAAACGAGCGGGTCTGACGCCGTATGAGCCGATCTATACGATGGAGGATGTACAGGGCGTTCTTGAACAATTTGTCCCCTGCGATTATGAAACGGATGTGTCGATCGTGGATGGCGTGAGCGCTCGCTTTACCGACGCCGGACATCTGTTAGGCTCGTCCTCCATCACGCTGACGCTGGCCGAAAACGGTGAGACACGGCGCATCGTCTTTTCGGGGGACATCGGCAATGTGAACAAGCCGATCCTGCGCGATCCGCAGCTTTTGGTGTCCGCGGAGTATGTGGTGATGGAATCCACCTACGGTGACCGCAGCCACGCGTCGGAAAAGCCGGATTACGTTCGCCAGCTTGCTGACATCATTCAACGCACGTTCGATCGCGGCGGCAACGTGGTGATCCCGGCGTTTGCGGTGGGGCGTACGCAAGAGCTGCTGTACTTTATCCGCCAGATCAAGGAACAGCATCTGGTGACCGGCCACGGCGAATTTTCGGTGGTGATCGACAGTCCGCTCGCGATAGAGGCGACCAAAATTTTTGGGACAGACTCAGCCGAGTGCTACGATGCCGAGACGATGACATTGCTGCAGCAGGGAATCAACCCTATTCAGTTTGCAGGTTTGCGCGTGTCGGTTACGGCAGATGATTCGAAACGGATTAACGCCGACAAAGAGAGCAAGGTCATCATATCGGCAAGCGGCATGTGCGAGGCGGGGCGCATCCGCCATCACCTCAAGCACAATTTGTGGCGGAAGGAAAGCACGATCTTGTTCGTTGGTTATCAGTCGGTGGGCACGGTGGGCTGGCAACTGCTTCAAGGCGCGGACAGTGTGAAGCTGTTCGGAGAGACGATCGAGGTGAACGCCGAGATCGCGCAGATGCACAGCGTCAGCGGCCACGCGGATGATAACGGCTTGTTGCGTTGGGCGTCGTCGTTCAACCCCAAACCGCGCCGCATTTTTGTCAATCACGGTGACGAGGGTGCGTGTGAGACGTTGGCGACACGTCTGCAGGGCGAGCAGGGACTTGTGGCAGTAGCACCGTACAGCGGCGATTCATGGGATCTGCTTACGGATAAGCAGGTGGAGACAGGCAGCCGCAAACGTATTACCAAAGCAAAGCGCGGCGGCAGCCAACGCGGAACGACAGTGTATGAGCGGTTGACAGCGGCTGCACAGCGGCTGCAACGGTTGGTCGACGGCTTCCGTGGTCGTGCAAACAAGGATATCGCCAAACTAACCGCACAGATCCAGACGATCTGCGATAAATGGGAAAAATAAAACGGGGGATCCCGGATAAGGAGAATACGGTATGATCACATTGAAAAATGAACGCATGACAGTAACGATCAGCACGTTGGGTGCGGAGATGCAGACGGTCACCGCAAACGATACGGAATATCTATGGCACGGCGACCCCGCATGGTGGTCGGGTCGGGCGCCGGTGCTGTTCCCGATCTGCGGACGCCTGCCGGAGAGCAAGTATCGCCTGAACGGCAAGGAGTACGAGCTGCAGATGCACGGCTTTGCACGTCGCTCGGAGTTCGAGGTGGAGCTTGCCACCGAGACCGAGGCGATATTCCTGCTACGTGACAGCGAGGCGACCCGCGCCAGCTACCCCTTTACCTTCGAGTTCCGCGTACACTATGCGCTGCGAGGCGACAGTATTGACATTACATACACGATCAAAAACACCGACGATAAAACATTGTATGCGTCGGTCGGTTCGCACGAAGCATACGCCTGCCCCGAAGGCTTGTCGGCGTACGACGTGATCTTCGAAAAGGAAGAGCCGATGAACTCCTACATCGTCGGCGACGGCATTCAGCACGAGACCTTTGCGGTGGATGCGCCGCAGGGTGTTATCCGTCTGAAGGATGAGTATTTCGTGCCGGACGCGCTGGTGTTTCGCAATCTGCAATCGAAATCGGTGCAATTACGTAACCGTAAGACGGGTCGTGGTGTTCGCGTTGATTACCCCGATGCGGAGTCGTTGCTGATCTGGACCAAGCCGGGAGCCCCGTTTGTGTGCATTGAGCCGTGGTGCGGCTTTGCGACGTGGGTCGATTTCTGCGGCGAATTCCCCGAAAAAGAAGGTATCCGTCACATTGCGGCGGGGGATACCTACCGCGCGTCACACACCATCACCTTGCTCCCGTAATTTGCTATTGACAAACGCGTGACGGTGCAGTATACTAGTCGTTGCTGTCTATGACAAGTGAATAGGTCCTTATCAAGAGTGGTGGAGGGAACAGGCCCTGCGAAGCCCGGCAACCTGCGAAGAGCAAGGTGCCAAATCCTGCGGTTTTGACCGGCAGATGAGGTGACATAACGCCCCGGCTGCCCGCCGGGGCGTTTTTTGACGAAAAAGGAGGAAGTTTTTATGGCAAGACATTTCTTTACATCCGAATCCGTGACCGAGGGCCATCCCGACAAGGTGTGCGATCAGGTATCGGATGCGGTGTTGGATGCGATCCTCGCACAGGACGCCGAGGCGCACGTGGCGTGCGAAACGGTGACCACCACCGGTATGGTGATGGTGATGGGTGAGATTACGACCACCGCATCGGTGGATATTCCCGCTTTGGTGCGTGACGTGGTGTGCGAGATCGGTTACGAAGGAGCCGGCGCGGGTTTTGACGGTCGCACCTGTGCGGTGATGACGATGCTGGATAAGCAGTCACCGGATATTGCGATGGGTGTCAACGCGGCGATGGAATCCCGCGGTGACAACGCGTCGGATGCGTACGACCGCATCGGCGCGGGCGATCAGGGCCTCATGTTCGGCTACGCGTGCAGCGAAACGCCGGAGTTGATGCCGCTCCCTATTTCGCTGGCACACCGTCTGGCGGTGGAGCTGACAGCACTGCGCAAAAACGGTACGCTGCCGTATCTGCGTCCCGACGGTAAAACGCAGGTGACGGTGGAATACGACGGCAATACGCCGGTACGCGTGGAGGCGATCGTGGTATCGACTCAGCACGACGAAGCCGTAACGCTCGAAACCATCCGCGCAGATATTACCGAAAAACTGATCCGCCCGACCGTGCCGGCGAACCTGCTGGATGAGAACACGAAGATCTACGTTAACCCCACCGGTCGCTTCGTTGTGGGCGGTCCGCAGGGTGACAGCGGCTTGACGGGTCGTAAGATCATCGTGGACACCTACGGCGGCTATGCCTGCCACGGCGGCGGTGCCTTCTCGGGCAAAGACCCCACGAAGGTGGATCGCTCCGCCAGCTATATGGCGCGTTATGCGGCAAAGAACGTGGTCGCTGCGGGCCTCGCCGAGCGGTGTGAGGTGCAGGTGGCGTACGCCATCGGCGTGGCGCGTCCGGTGTCGGTGCGTGTGGATACCCACGGTACGGGCGTGGTGGCGGACGATGTGCTGGCCGAAGCGGTGGCGAAGGTGTTTGATTTCCGTCCGGCGGCGATCATCGAGGCGCTGGAGCTGCGTCGCCCCCAGTACCGTGCACTTGCAGCGTACGGACATATCGGCCGTGAGGATCTCGGCGTTGCTTGGGAAAAGACCGATCGCGTCGAGGCGCTGAAGCAGGCTGTGCGCGCCTGAACAGAAAAACATTGACAAGCGCACGAAAAAATGGGATAATATTCGTATATGAGAGTGATTACAGGAACGGCAAAGGGCTGCCGACTGGAAACGATCGCCGGGCTGGATACCCGTCCCACGGTCGAGCGTGTTAAGGAAGGCATCTTCTCTGCCATCAGCTTTGAAATTGAAGGACGGCGCGTGCTGGATCTGTTTGCCGGCTCCGGTCAGATGGGCCTGGAGGCGCTCAGCCGCGGTGCGGCATCCTGTGTGTTCGTGGACAGCAGCCGCGATGCGGTGCAGGTCGTGCGGCGCAATATGGCGGCCACCAAACTGTCGGCTAACGCGACGGTGCTGTGTCGGGACGTCTTGGGCTTTCTGCAGCAGAGCACCGAGCGGTTTGACCTGGTGTTTTTGGATCCGCCGTACGGCGCAGAGCTGCTGATCCCGTGTCTCGAGGCGTTGTCGGGGCGCGTTGCTCCCGGCGGGGCGGTGTTGTGCGAGAGCGATCGGCAGACCGAACTGCCGGAGATGGTGGGCGATTTTTATCTCGATCGTTCGTACCGCTACGGCCGGGTGGCTGTGCGGCTGTATCGTTGCAAGTGAGGGACGTACTATGAAAGTAGCTATCTGCCCGGGCAGTTTCGACCCGGTTACCAACGGACATTTGCAGATCATTTCCCGTGCGGCGGCCATGTTTGACCGTGTGATCGTCGTCACGATGGCGAATCACAACAAGCGACCGCTGTTTAGCGCGAGCGAGCGGATCGATTTGTTGCGCAGAGCGACCGCGTATCTTCCCAATGTCGAGGTGGATGCCTACGACGGGCTGCTTGCTGAGTACGCCCGCGAAAAAAAGGCGATTGCCATCGTCAAGGGTCTGCGCGCGATGTCTGATTTTGAATATGAATTCCAGATGGCGCTGACCAACCGTAAACTCAACCCCGCGGTGGAGACGGTGTTTCTGACCACCAGCGCGGAGCATATGTATCTTTCCTCTAGTCTGGTAAAGCAGGTCGCGAGCCTCGGCGGTGATATCCGCGAGTTCGTACCGGCGTGCATTGTTAAGGATATCCTAGAAAAATACGGAAGGAACGAATAAGCATGACTATCGAAAACATACTGGATCAGATCGACGAAATGATCGACAAGGCGTGGGGTATGCCGCTGTCGGGCGGCAAATGCCTGATCGAAGCGGACCGTCTGCGTGATATGCTGGACGACATCCGCGGCAACATGCCCAGTGAGATCCGTCAGGCGAAGTCCATCGTTTCCGACCGCGCCGACATCATCGCCGACGCCAAGAAGGAAGCCGAAAGCATCGTCCGCGTCGCGGAGGAGCGTGCGCGCGCACTCGTGATGCAGGAGGAGCTGGTCAAGCAGGCGCAGCAGAAAGCGAATGAGATCTTGGCGCAGACCCAGCAGAAGTGCCGCGAGATGCGCAAGGGTACGCAGGACTTCGTGGAGGATCTGCTCAAGCGTACCGAGGAGACTCTCGCAAAACAGGTCGCGGAAGTGCATCAGACCCGTCAGGTGCTCCGTAAGCCGGCTCCCAAAGCGGAAAAGACCGAGGAATAAGGAAAATGCAGGAGAAAGCTCACGGCTTTCTCCTTTTTTCTTGAAAAACCGCTGTTAATGCGAAAAAAATGGCAACTCGGCGGACAATCCTCTTGCGTTTCTGCAAAAAGAGGGATATAATAAGGAAAGTAAAAAACCCGAAAGGAGTACGAATATGAACTATTCCCACGAAGTAGAACAAATGTGCATCGTGAAGAAAGGCCCGCATCACGGCCCCGCACCCATCCCGGAGGAGGGTAAATGGGTAAAGGCTACCGAGATCGCGGACATCTCCGGTCTGTCTCACGGTGTGGGCTGGTGCGCTCCGCAGCAGGGCACCTGCAAACTCACCCTCAACATTAAAGACGGCATCGTCGAAGAAGCGCTGGTCGAGACCATCGGCTGCTCCGGTATGACCCACTCCGCTGCTATGGCTGCGGAGATCCTGCCCGGCAAGACGCTGCTCGAGTGCCTGAACACCGACCTGGTGTGCGACGCTATTAACGTGGCTATGCGCGAGATTTTCCTGCAGATCGTGTACGGCCGTACCCAGTCTGCGTTCTCCGAGGACGGTCTGTCCATCGGCGCCGGCCTGGAAGATTTGGGCAAGGGTCTGCGTTCGCAGGTCGGCACCATGTATTCCACCAAGGTTAAGGGCGTTCGCTATCTGGAGATGGCGGAAGGCTACGTGACCAAGCTCGCACTGGACGAGGACGGCGAGGTCATCGGTTACCAGTTCGTGCGTCTGGGCAAGATGCTGGAGGATATCCGCCACGGCATGCAGCCCAACGAAGCGTATGAGAAGAACATCGGTCAGTACGGTCGCTTCGATTCTGCGGCGAAGTACATTGACCCCCGTGAAGAATAAGAGGAGGCGGCACAAATGGCGAACGATGTGAAATTTGAAGGCAAGGACAGACGCCTTGCAAAGATCGAGGAGTTCCTGGCGGCCAACGACCTCGGCTCTATGGAAGAGTGTCGCGACCTGTGCGAAAGCAAAGGTGTGGACGTTGCTGCTATCGTCAAGGGCGTTCAGCCCATCGCGTTTGAGAATGCTGTGTGGGCGTACACGCTGGGCGTGGCATTGGCACTGAAGCGTGGCATCAAGGATGCTGCTGAAGCTGCGGCTGTGATCGGCGAAGGTCTGCAGGCGTTCTGCGTGCCGGGCTCCGTTGCTGAGCAGCGCAAGGTTGGTTTGGGTCACGGCAACCTGGGCAAGATGCTCCTCTCCGAGGAGACCGAGTGCTTCGCGTTCCTCGCCGGCCATGAGTCCTTTGCGGCGGCGGAAGGCGCGATCGGTATTGCCCGTACGGCGAACAAGGCTCGCAAAAAGCCCCTGCGTGTTATTCTGAACGGTTTGGGCAAGGATGCGGCGTATATCATCAGCCGTATCAACGGCTTCACCTACGTGGAGACCGAGTACGATTTCTTCACCGGCGAGTTGAAGATCGTCCGTGAAAAGGCTTTCTCCG
>JAGBFF010000054.1 GCA_017936615.1 Clostridia bacterium
AGACCCTGGATATCGACCATGGTCATGAAGCGGTCGCCCTCGGTGACCAGACCGCAGGAGATACCGGCAACGGGCGCCTTGATCGGCACACCGGCAGCCATCAGAGCCAGCGTGGAGCCGCAGATGGAAGCCTGCGAGGTGGAACCGTTGGAGGACAGCACCTCGGATACCAGACGCATGGTGTAGGGGAACTCCTCCTGAGAGGGCAGCACCGGCACGAGCGCACGCTCAGCCAGGGCACCGTGACCGATCTCACGACGGCCGGGGCCGCGGGAGGGCTTGGTCTCACCCACCGAGTAGGAGGGGAAGTTGTAGTGGTGCATATAGCGCTTCTCGGTCTCATCATCCAGACCGTCCAGCAGCTGAGCGTCGTCGGGGTTGCCCAGCGTGACGGTGGTCAGCACCTGCGTCTGGCCACGGGTGAACATACCGGAACCATGGACGCGGGGCAGCAGATCGACCTCGGCGGCCAGCGGGCGGATCTCATCGATGCCACGACCGTCAACGCGCTTGCCGTCATCCAGCAGCCAGCGGCGAACGACGTACTTCTGCAGCTTGTACAGGCACTCGTCGATCTTCGCGATCTCTTCGGGATACTGCTCGTCGAACTGCTCGTGCACCTTGTCGTACACAGGGCGCAGACGCTCGTCACGGATCAGCTTGTCATCGGTATCCAGCGCATAGCGGACGTCCTCGATAGCGAAGTCCTTGATTGCTTCGTACATAACCGGATCGGGATCGTTGGACTGGAAGGCGAACTTCGGCTTGCCGATCTCCGCCTGGATGCCTTTGATGAATTCCACGATCTTCTGGTTGGCTTCGTGACCGGCCATGATACCACCAAACATGGTATCGTTGTCGATCTCGTTGGCACCGGCTTCGATCATAGCGACCAGATCAGCGGTGGACGCGACGGTCACGTGCATTTCGGAGCGCTTTTCCTGCTCGGCGGTGGGGTTGATGACGTACTCGCCGTCAACCAAACCGACGACAACGCCCGAGATCGGGCCGTCCCACGGAATATCCGAGATGGAGATGGCGATGGACGCACCGATCATAGCGGTGGTTTCCGGCGGGCAGTCGGGGTCAACCGACATCACGGTGCAGACGATGGACACATCGTTGCGCATATCCTTCGGGAACAGGGGGCGGATCGGGCGGTCGATCACGCGGGAGGTCAGGATGGCCTTCTCGGTGGGACGACCCTCGCGGCGCTGGAAGGAGCCGGGAATGTGACCCACGGCGTACAGCTTCTCTTCGTAATCCACGGACAGGGGGAAGAAATCCACACCGTCGCGGGGCTTTGCCGATGCCGTGACGTTACACAGGATCGAGGTGTCGCCGTAGCGCACCATGCAGGAGCCGCTGGAGAGCTGCGCCATCTTGCCGACCTCGACCTTGAGGGGACGACCGGCGAGTTCGGTTTCGTACACGCGGTAGTTTTCAAACATGATAAAATCCTCCGTTCAAAATATATTTCCGATCGGCACGCGGCAGGATTTTTAGCAATAAAACCAACGCTTTCGGGAAAACGCTCGTTTCACTGCTAAAAAACCGCTTGTCCGTGCCGTCTGCGGCAGAAAAAGATGAGAAAAGTGGTTAGAGGCAGGCGGGGTCGCCCGCCTGCCTCACAGCGCAATCTTATTTGCGGATGCCGAGCTTCTCGATGATCGCACGATACCGGGTGATATCCTTCTTCATCAGGTAGTTCAGCAGGTTGCGGCGATGACCAACCATCTTCAGCAGACCGCGACGGGAGTGGTGGTCCTTCTTGTGCACCTTCAGGTGCTCGGTCAGATCGTTGATGCGCTTGGTCAGCACGGCGATCTGAACTTCCGGAGAACCGGTGTCACCCTCGTGGGTGGCGTACGCCTTCATGATTTCGGTTTTTTCCTGTGCCAGCATGTAAAACACCTCTTCAAAAATATTTTCCGCAAACCCAGAAGGGGAATCGGTGTGTCCCCACAGGGGCATACTCCGCGATCCGGGTAAGGGCTACACATAGCGTGCTTTGGTATTATAACACAATGATTCGCGGTTGTAAAGTATTATTTTTCGGAATTTTTTAGATCTTTCCGGCACGCAGCAACCGCATGTTTTCCGCAAGCTGCACAGGGATGATCTCATCGCGCTCGAAAGGCTTGCGCGCGATCTCGTACATCAACGGCCCACAATAGTCGGCGGCAGACAGCATACCGAGCAACCGCTTCCAGTCATTAATACCGTCGCCGGGCAGGCGATGCCGTTCATTTACCAGATCATAGTCCGAAATATGCACTGTGGCAACGGTCAAGTCGCTGTCGATCAACGACGCGAGAAACGCGGCGTTGTCTTCGTACAGCGAGTGGTTAAAGTCAAAGCAAACTGAAGCACCGGTACCGCGCAGCAACTCGACCATCTCCGACGAGCGGTTGCACAGGCAGGTTCGCGGCAGGTTTTCCACGGCTAAGGTCAATCCCAACTCACGGCACAGACCGTTCAACGATACGATCGCATCACGGCTGAGTTCCAAACGACGGGGACGCTCTTTGTCTGTGATCGGTTCGGAGGAGGGGTGCAGCACGATGGCTTTTACGCCGGCTTCGGCCCCTACCTGAATGATATGACGGTTTATTTTCAAAATGTGCTCTCGCTGCTCGCGATTTTCGGAAGAAATGTCCAATTCTTCGCTGAACGGCAGATGGACCGACCACAGTTCCACGCCTTCCTCCGCGGCAGTTTCCCGAATTTTTGTGGCACAGTACGGATCGTTCAGCACCTCCGAAAGGTTGTCGGGACGCCAAATGAGTTCTACTGCATCAACGCCGATCTGATGAACGGTATGAAACACAGCACGGTCGCATGCTCGAAAAAAGGAACAGGAGCTTCCCAGCCTTGCTCCGGATAAATCGGTCATACTGTCTTCCCCCCCTATAAAAAGGAGTATAGCATACCGCTAGGGAAAAGTAAACTACATTTGAATCGGCAGTGCCGATGAAATACAGGACAGCATAGAGGCAATGGCTAATGCTGCGGGAGCGCCTTGGAATCGTGAAGCGGGCGGTGTCAGGTGCAGGCGGCGATGCAGGCTGCTGAGCAGAACGATGCCGACAAGTACACATCCCCCCGCAATGACAGGAGGCCACCACAGTGCTGCATTGCGAGTCAGGAGCACTGCTGCCGGGATAACGAACAGCCACCCGTCGGGAGCATACTGTTTAGGAAGTAACGCAGCAATCAGCGAGCCTACTACTGTGATTCCCCACAGGCTATAGGACAGGGGGAGCGAAGCTGTGAGGATGCCCGCGACCGAAGCGACAGCGGCCAGCCCGCCGATCGACAGCAGCGCACTGTTTGGCATCGCTGCCGTCAGCAACGGCGGATGCAAGCGAAAGCACCACAGCACCAGCGCGGCAATCAGTAGTCCGCCTGCGCCGTTGCCCAACGTCGGCGATACGCCGAGCGGGAGAAGCGTAATACCCCACAGCGTTCCTTCGGACAGCAGTTCGCGAATGGCACCGATGAGTACCATAGAGGGTAGCAGCCGCCAATCGGTGGTGTGCTTCTGTGCGACGCAAATGCCACAGACGACGAGCAACATGGCGACTATAGGGTCGGTGGTGGGCTCTAAAGGGGGAAGCGTCGGAAATGCGACGCGTAGCAGCAGACAGAGAGCCGTCCCTGCACCGAGTGAGAGGATCACGGCGGTGGCGGTGTCGAACGGCAGCGACAGACGATTCAGCAGAGCACGAAATAAATGAGTCAGCAGCAACAGCATGACGACAAGACCGACGCGCAGCAGGCTTTGCTGCGGCGAGGTACAGCCAACGGCCAGTAAAACAAGCAGTACGCCATCAGCGTGAGGAAACACAGTCATAGCGACCCTCCTTTTACGTCAGCGTAGCGACAAAGGAACAGGCTTCGTTGACCGCGTTGATGACCGCCTGCGAGGAAGTGGTCGCACCGCTGATACCGTCGATGGCACTGCCCTCGGTGCTTTTTGCCATCTCCAGTGCATCACCGGCAAGCAGAATGAATGGCGAGACGGTGATCGTCGCTCCGGTATACGCGTCGGTTTTGCCCGTGTCCGGTTGATAGAGGATCCGCGCCGGATCCTGCAGGGATAGTAACGCATTTTCCATAATTTCCGCTTGCTTGTGCCACGGCAGTCCTGTTTCACTTATCACGTACTCACCGGCCTCGGACAGGTCTTTTTTGGTCGTCGTGCTGTTTTGCTGCTCGGCGTCCCACTCCACCGCCGTTATTTTCCCCTCCGAGACGGTCAGTGTGACGACGTTGCGAAACCCTGAGGAATCGTACGTTTCTTCGGCTGCACGGTAGGTGCCGTTGCGCAGCGTGGTTCGTTGCTTGCCGGTGTCCAGATAAAACGGCTGTCGGCGTGCCGAAAACTGATCGGTGAACGACGGCTCGGTGACTCGTGCGCCATAGCCCGGTGTCTCCTGGTGCGACCCGATGCGGATTCCTTTAACAGTGCGCCGGTCGGCGGCAATCGCAGTATGAACCTCAATCTTCCCGCCATACCCCTGCACCTCGGTGGTGACGGCATAGCCGATGAGCCGATCCTCATCATCCAGCGCCTTCCACGCGCCGGTGACGTGGGCGACCTCCGACGTATTTACATTTTCGAAGTGTGCGGTATCCCAAAATTCACCGAAGGTCTCGCGCACCTGCTCGCTGTCCTGACGGGCGATCCAACGGCGTGTGAGCAGATCACCGCCCCACAAGAGCCCCACCGACACAACTGCGGTGACACTCAGGGAAATCAAGGTTTTGGCAAAAGAATTCAAGCCGAGCGCTCCTTTCGTTTGGTGCCGTACACACGCGGACGCGTCAGGCGATCCAGCAGCGGTGTCAGCAGATTCATAATGAGAACGGCAAAGCAAACGCCCTCGGGATAGCGTCCCCACAGACGTAACATGGCTGTGAGCGCCCCTACCCCGACGGCAAATAAGATCTCGCCCAGCGGCGTTGTGGGACTGCCGGTGTAATCGGTAAAAATATAGACCGCGCCGAACAGCAGGCTGCCTGAAAGAATGTGCCGAAGCACGTCTCCTCCGTCCAAGGCAATAACAAAAGCAAAAGCGGCAACCGAAAGCACGGGTATTTGCCAGCGGATAACGCGTCGTATCAGCAGATAGGTGGCGCCGAGGAGGATGAGGACTGCCGAGGTTTCGCCGATCGAACCGTTGACTCGTCCGAACAGGAGCGGTATCAAGGCAGCATCGCCGCCCGACAGTGGTGTCGCAGACGAGACGGCGTGCGGCAGCGCGTAGCCAGACAGATAGGCGGGGAATGACGTCAACAGCAGGGCACGTGCCGCCATAGCCGGATTAAACAGGTTGGCGCCGATGCCGCCGAGAGCATCGCGAAATACACCGATAGCCACGATACACATACCCGCCAATAGCCACAGCGGTATGCCGACGGGGCAGGAGAGCGCCAGGATCATTCCCGTAACCAATGCGCTACCGTCAAAGGGATGAGACGTGCCGTGCAAACGGGCGGAAAGGCGGTCTGTCACAAATGAGACGCCGACGGCAGTCAGAAGCATCCACATAGCGCGCAAGCCGAAAAACCACACAGCGGCTACCGATGACGGTGTCAGTGAGACGCAGACGTCGCTCATGATTGCCAATGTGCGCCGATGGGCGCGCAGATACGGCGGCGCGTGTTTTTGTGAGAAACTCATCGTCAGCCTCCTTTGCGGCGGATGTGGGTGATGCGTGCGGCAAGCTGCCGCCGTGCGGGACAAACGCGCGAGCAGCAGCCGCAGGAGATGCAAGAGGTCGCTTTGAGATCGGCACACAGGCCGTCCTCCTGTTGCAGCCACGCCTGGTCGATCAGATAGGGCATCAGCCCCGACGGGCACACCCGCACGCAGGCACCACATCGGATGCAGGGCGATTCCTCCTCCGATTCTATCGGCAGCACCAGTACGCCGCCGCAGGTTTTGGGAAGACCGGCATCCGCGCAGACGAGGCGGCGACCCGTCATGGCACCGCCGGCGATGAGCTGTGATTGACGACCTGTGATGAGTGGTTCCGTCTGCGCAGCGAGCTCGCGAAACGGTGTGCCGATGGGGACGAAGAGATTTCGCGGTTTGGCAACCACTCCCGATACCGTCACGGCGCGATGCGTCAGCGGCAGACCGTTTGCTGCATCTGCCATCGCTGCCGCGGTGCCGATATTGGAAACCAGGATCCCCCAGTCCGCAGGGTAGACACCCTGTGGCAACTCCAGACCGAGTACCGCGCGGATAAGTTGTTTTTCACTGCCCTGCGGATAGCGTTCGGGCAGTCGGACGACCTTCCACCTTGTACCGTCTGCGATGCGGTGCAATCCTTCGGTGACTGCGTCGGATTCCGCGCACAGACGGACACCGCTTTCGGGAACACTGCCGGCATGCATCAGATAATTGATCCCTTCGCGGACGGTATCTGTCTGCTCGATCACCAGGCGTCCGTCACAAGCGAGGTACGGCTCACATTCACAGGCGTTGATGAGCAGATGGTGCGCGGTTTTATCCTTGTATTTCCGAAAGGTGGGAAATCCGGCACCACCGAGTCCCACCAACCCTCCATCGTACATACGCTGCACGATGGAGGATGGGTCTGCGGTATTGGAAAGGGGCGGCAAAGGGATGGCTGCGGTCTTCAGACCGTCGCCGATCACCGATATCACGGTGCACGGTTTCCCGTCGGGGGTGAGCCGGCTGTTTTTTTCTACACGTGCCGTACCCGACAGACCGCTGTGAATCGGCGGTGTGTTACCGGTCGGATCTGTTGCTACCACATCGCCCACCCGCACGTGCACACCGTCGATGACTGTCGGCGAAAAGTTGGTGCGCCCCTCCTGCAATGGGAGATGAATGATATGCGGCGTGAACACACAAAGCGGCACATGAAGCGCTGTCTCCTTGGCAGCGCGCAGTGTCTCGGAAAAACGAATGCCACCGCGAAACGCTTTTGCCACACAACGACCCCCTTGAACAGATCTTGGATACTCTGACATAGTTTAGCGTATTTCGGACATAAATATACTACGATGCCAAAAACTTGAAAGGAGGGAACGGTGTGGAGTTTCGGGCAGGAAAAGGGGCTGTATGGATCCTTCGGGTGACGTTGGTCGCGGTGAATGTGATCGTGGCGGTGCTTCTATGGCTACCGTCATGCTTTTGGCCGTGGTGGCCGTGGTGGAGCTGTTTGTTTCCTGTAGTAGCCGTATTGCCGCTGTGGCTGTTTTATCTGCCGAAGCTGACACGCTCTCTCCGAGGCAGCTTTGATTCGTATGCGGTGCGCGCCTCCTACGGTATTTTGTGGAGGAGGGAGCTGTTCGTTCCGGTGGATGCGCTTCGCACCTACGAGATATGGACCCCACCACTTCATCGTCTTTTTGATTGTCGGACGGTCATTCTGCGTTTTGCCGGCGGTTCGGCGTGGTTACCGCTGTTGGATCGGCGTGATGCCTATGTATTGACGGCCCGGCTGGAAGTCGCGGAGGGGTCGTCATAATGGAACAGCGCCCGTATTTTGCTTATGCGTTTTACGATCTGCACCGCTGGCGCGTGCTGCTTTTGCTGCCGCTGACACGGATCGCGCTTGCCTTGCTGCACGGTATGACCCCAACTGTCTATCGTTATGAGATGGCGCTTGGTATCGTGTTCGTCACCTATGCGCTGATGAAGTGGCGCAGCTGCCGGTATCGTCTATCCAAGACTGCCGACGGTCGGTTTCATACCATCGGCGTGCGGCAGGGGATATTCGTGCGGCGAACGCTCCACATTTCCGCCGAGGATGCTGCTTCGGTTGAGATCGAAAGGACGCCGCTTTTGTGGTTGTTCGGCGGGCGTCGTATTTTGGTAAGCACCGCCGGCTTGCGCCGCCGTGCCGATGCGCGATTGTATGTGTCGGCGGAGCAGGCAGACGCCCTTTTTTGCCTGAAACACCGACATTACGATTATCGCGCTCCGCGATGGCCGGTATTGGTAATGTCGTTGACAGGCTCAAATGCTGCAGTGGGGCTACTCACCGTTGCACCGGTACTGCGTCAAAGCGGCAGGGTGCTGGGTGAACAGGTGACGCAGAACGTCGTGGGGATGGTCGGACAGCTGATCGATCTAGGGCTGCCGTCGGCACTGCGGACTGCGGGAAATGTTTTGATCATCGGTTGGGGTGTGTCGGCGGCGCGCAATTTCTTCCGCTATGTTGGTTTTCGCGCGTTTCGTGATACGACACACCTGCACCTTTCGTCAGGTTTATTTACCCACCGTGACGTGTTGATCGACCGTGACAAGATCACGGCGCTGGAGCTGCGTCAAACGCTGACGATGCGGATATTTTCGCTGCATACGGCAATCGTGACCGCCGCGGGCTACGGACGGGATATCGGGACGCGACCGGTGCTGATCCCGGCGGCGCGGCCGCATGATCTGGGGGCGTGTCTGGATCGGTTGCTGCCCGGATTTCCGATTTACGACTGCCTGCTGCGGCCTGTGCGGCAATCACGGTGGCGATATATCGCCGCGCCGCTCGTATTGTTCGGAATCGGCGGCGTGCTTTGGTTTCTGGGTGCGTGGTGGCACGGTCCGGCGTTGTTGTGGGCGGTATTCAGCTTGTGGTGGCTGCTGGTACGGTCGTTCGGTTTTGCCAGAGCAGGGTTTGGTTGCGGTGGGGGATCGGTTTCACTGTGCTATCCGCGCGGACTGGCGCTGTATCGTGTATATCTGCCCCGTGAGGTGATTGACAGTGTTGTGGTGACGCAGTCACGATATCAGCAGCGACGCGGTACCTGCTCCGTGAAGGTGCGGTGCTTTGGAGAAAAGAAGCGTACGCATCGTGTGTGGGGCTTGCCATATGATGCCGTCAGGCGTGAGCTTCGCCGTTATGAGCAATAAAGCGAGGCGTGTCCCGTGTGGGACACGCCTCGCTTTTGCGGTTATGGTTATTTTACGAATTCACGGCACTGTTTGAGCGTTTCTTCGACATCCTTGGCACCAACCAGATAGATTTCGCCGGTATCGTGCTCTGCCAGATATTTACCGGCAGAATAGCGATACAGCTTTACCCAGCTGTCGCGGGAGGTTTCGGTGTTGACCTGAACCTCCACTGTCAGCACCGGACTGCCGGCGGGCTTATCCGTCGTGGATTCAACACGCATAATGCCGATCAGCGACTGATACAGATCACGGAAGGTGGCTGTATTGTACCGTTTGCCGTTAGAAACGACCTTCATGGTTTCGTCCGCATCCTCCTTATCGGGGTAATGCGTCAATTCAAAGACGGTCGTTTTGCCGTCCAGCGTCAGGGAGAAGGTTTCAACCTCGTCGATGTAGGTGAAGAACAGCAGCGGATCGGCAAGGTCGTCGTACTGCACCTCGGCCCATTTCAGGCTGCTGGTGATCACCTCGTACACCATCGGGACCAACTCATCACCGTGATACACCACGGCATAGCGGCATTCCTCATTGTCCTTGACCGTGTTGCCGAGCTTGACGGTGTATTCAAAGGTGTTGTAGAAAGACAGCGTCGTCGTTTCGTTGCCATCCTCGTCCTTGGTGGTCGTGCTTTTCTGGATCGACAGGTTGACGGTGCACAGTGAGTACGGATCGTCCAATCCGTATGTTGCCAGATCCGCTTCGGTGGGACGAAGCATAGCAATATCACTGGCAACAAAGCCGGAATACGTGGTGACCGACAGCATATCGGTACCGCTTTTCAGGTTACGATAAAACGGCTCCGTCAGGTAGTAGCCCGTCATGATCTGTGCGTTTTCACCGGTATTCGTAGGATTCGGCGATACCTGGAAGCTGATCGCATCGGGTCGAACGGTTCCCGAAAGCAGTACGTCGCGGACGACCGCCGTGTCGTTTGAATTGGTCTGCGTGGCGGTGGGAGCGGCAATCGGGATCATTGACAGATAACTGGTCGAGGGCTGGGACACCGTGTCCACAAACTCGTTGTCCACCAAGTAGACGGCAGAGGAACTGCCCTCGCGGAAGTAGTAGCCTTCACCGGAGGGGGCTTTGTCACCAACCTCAAAGGAGATGGTGCTGCCGTCGGTGTAGGTGACGTCCAGCCGGGCGGTACATCCCTTTTCGGGATCAAAGCCGAAGTCCTCGGGATGCTCGGGCGCGCTGTTGATCATACACAGCGCCGTAATATCCGTTAATTCCTCGATCAGATAGGAGTAATACGCCGTGTTGACGAAATCCTCCAGATCCTCATGCCCCTTCACACGGAGATAACCTTTTTCATTGGTTGCGACGGTAAAGGTCTCATCCGGCGTGGTGACCGTGACGGAATGAATGTTGGATTTACTTTCGACCGTGCCGGTCGGCTTGGTGCTGCTCGCCGCAGTCGTCGGCTTAAAACCAATGGTCGTTGTGGTCGCCGCTGCGGTGGTTTCGTCGCCGGTACCGTTTCCGGTCGTTGCACCGGGCAGCAGAAGAACGGTGAACAGCAACGCCAACAAAACGGCAAGCGCAATGGCCGAAATCAGCAGAGTACGTGTGCGCTTACTCATAAGTGCCTCCTTCTGAAGAAGACGATCAGGCTGATGAGGATCAGTAGGATCGGCAGCGCTACGAAGAAGATCTGAATGGCTCGGGCGTTAGCTTCGGTAAACGCGAGGGTGGGTGTGGACAGATTCTTAGAAGAAATCACGATCGCGTTACCGAGGTTACATGTGTTGCGGACGGGCTCGAGCATCAGTTCCTCGTTCTTGTATTCCACATAGTCTGTGCTGAACAACGGGAACAGATAGCTACCGCTGACGATGATATGATTTGCCACGGTGCCGCTGGCCTCCACGGCGTACGCCATACCGATGACGTCGTCGTCAGTCCCTTTCTGCACCTTGGTCTTGCCTTCACCGAGTGACTCAACGTCTACCAGCTCCGCTTCCTCGGAAAATTCGACCAGTGAGACGTTACCCACGCCGGTGGTAGCAGGATCGCTGTCGTGCTTCAGCTTAAGCTGCAGGGTATACGGCATAAAGACGACACCGGTGCTTTCGGTCAGATCGGAGCTGTCCATCAGGGTCAGCGGCTGGAATTCACCACTCGGGCCGGGCATATAGTTGTTGGAATCCGTCTCCACGATCAGCTTGTCGGTAACGGTGATGCCGTAATCGTCTGCCAGGAAATCGTACAGATTGTGGCGGTTGGTCTCGGGATCGGCCTTGCACTCGAAATTACACAGGACGAACAGATTGCGATCCAGATTACCGTCGTTGTTCAGCCATTCGCGCAGACGGGTGATCTCGTCCAGCGAGTAGTCAGCGGTGGGTGCAGCGATGACCAGCATTTCGGTTGTTTCGTCAATTTCGGAAGCCGAAGCGGACTTGAAATTCAGTGTTTCAGTGGCGTAACCGTTGAGTTGATACAGGCTGCTCATTTTCGAGATCAGATCGGTACTTTCGCCGTGGCCTGTCAGGAAGGTGACGGTTACCGTTCTGCCGCCGCTGATGGAGTTGACGGTGGAGGAGAGGACCTCCTCCACCTTGGATTTGTAAGCGTATCCATAGGAATAGGAGTCGTATTCCTGAGCATACAGGTTTTCAACACTGATCAAGCGGTGCTGCTCGCCACAGCGGAACAGAATACTGCCGTAGGTGATGTCATATTCGCTAAAACTGGTTGCCAGCGTAGGGTCGGCATCGAGATCGTAGTAGCTCGTTGTGATGTGACCGCCGCTGAGAGCATTGTATTCTTTAGAGAAAAGATAGAATTGGCGCAGTACGGTGTTCAACTCATCGGAGGTGGTTGAAGGAGCCGCAAAATACGTCTCATTCAAAAAAACGGAGATCTCAATATCCTTTTCCACGTTTTTAGCCACCGCACGGCCCTGCTCCGACATAGTATAGGTGTTGTCTGCGGTCAGGTCGAAGGAGAGCGGAAAGCGGTCGTACAGGATGCCGACGATGATGTTGAAGATCACAACGGCGGCGATAACGATGGCGGTAAATGCCGTCGCCGTCGTGCCGAGGCGCAGTTTGCGGTTATTTTTCCAGTTGAAGCGGGAAGAGGGCTTCTCGGTCACGATCTCCGTCTCGGCGTTTTCCGAAACCTCGTTGATATCGTTGATATCGTTGTTCTTTTTCATGGCAGCGTCCCTCCTCTCAGTTCCATCTCTTGCGATCCAGCAGGCGCACCGTTAAGAACAGGAAAAGCGCTTGCATGGATAGGAAGAAGATAACGTCGTCGTAGTGGATCGTTCCGGCGGTGAAGCTGCCGTAGCGCTGTGTCACCGACAGGAACGAGGTGACCTTGACGATCCAGCCAACACCGGGGAACCACACAGTGAGATTGTCCACCATCTGCAGCAGCAGCGAGGCAATAAAGGTGCCGAGTGCCGCGATGAACTGGCTTTCGGTCAGGCAGGAGATCAGCAGGCCGATGGCAATGATCATACCGCCGAGCAGCAGCATACCGGCGTAATTGCCCAGAACGACCAACCAGTCGGGGTGGCCTTGAACGCAATGATGACTGCGCAGATCAGTGTCATAGAGCAGCTGATGGCGAAGAGCAGAAGCGCCGCCAAAAACTTACCGACCACGATACCCGTCAGTCCGACGGGGGAGGTAAGCAGCAGCTGATCTGTTTTTTGCCGTTTGTCGTCGCTCATCAAGCGCATGGTGAGGATGGGAAGGACCAACAGCAGCATATACATTTGCAGTCCCTGAAACACCATCGTCAGATCCGGCGTGAGATAATACAGGTTATAGTTTACGAAAAGCAGACCGGTCATTCCAAACATCAGCGCGATGACACAGTAGCCGATCGGCGAGGTGAAAAAGGTTTTGAATTCACGCTTGAAAACAGCCGTCATTTCCGTTTGCCTCCTTTGCGGGTCGCTTCGGGGAGCTTTTCGCGCGTCAGCGAAATAAAGATCTCCTCCAGCGACATTTCCATGGATTTCAGACCGAGCAGGGGGAAACCCTCCTTGGCAAGCGTGGTGAACAGCGGACGGCGGAAATCGGCGCCGTGCACCGGTTCCAGTGCGTATTCGAACACACCCGTCTCACGTTCGCCCAGTGTGGTGATATCGGCAATACCGGGCACGTGCTTGAGCAGCGCGTAGACACGCTGCTCGTCGCCGGCGATGCGGGCAAGCAGACGATGGTCGCTGGAGAATTCCGCCGACAGATTGGCGGCGGTGTTATCCGCGACGATCCGGCCTTCGTTGATGATGACGATGCGGTCACATACTGCTTCCACCTCGGGCAGAATGTGCGAGGACAGGATGACGGTGTGGTGTTTGCCCAAATTTTTGATGAGGGTGCGGATCTCGATGATCTGCTTGGGGTCAAGACCGACGGTGGGCTCATCGAGGATCAGCACCGGCGGATTGCCGATGAGTGCCTGCGCGAAGCCGACACGCTGCCGATATCCTTTGGACAGGTTCTTAATGAGACGACCGTACACGTCCTCGATATGCATCAGGCGGCAGATCTCCGCAATGTGCTTGCGGCGGTTGATGGTGCATTTTTTCAGATCGTACACAAAATCCAGATATTCGCGCACCGTCATATCCAGATACAGCGGCGGCAATTCCGGTAGGTAGCCGATGTTTGATTTTGCCTTGTTAGGGTCATCCAGAACATCGATGCCGTTGATCTTCACGGTGCCGGAGCTTGCCGAAAGATAACCGGTCAGGATGTTCATCGTGGTGGACTTACCGGCGCCGTTCGGCCCCAGGAAGCCCAGGATCTCGCCTTCTTCGACCTTGAAGCTGATATCGTTCACCGCACAGTGTGAACCGTACCGCTTGGTCAAATTCTGTACTTCGATCATGGAAACACGTCCTTCCTTGCAAAAGTAGGGAGATACAGTGACATATACCTCCGCAGCATAGCCCAGTATATAAAAACTTTGTGTTTTTTGTGTGTTTTTTTAAAAAAGGCTTTTTTCAAAAACGAAGATGTGCTATACTTACCGGGAAAGGTGGGGAGGGCTTATGACACGACAACTTTGGCAGCCGGGAACGGCGTTGCGGAACGTCCGCCGTTCGGTAGCACTTGGTGTGTTTGACGGTATGCATCTCGGTCACCGTGCCGTGATCGCCGCCGCGCGGGACGTCACCTCGCCCTCCCAATCCATCCCGTTTCCTACCGTCACGGTATTTTCGCTGATTGGTGTTCCCAAGTCTGGTGGTCGCCTCATTTCCGAAGAGCAGGAGACGGCCCAAGCCAAAACGCTGGGCGTGGATGAGTGGTTGTGCGTGCCGTTTGAATCGGTTCGGCAGTTGACGCCGGAAGCGTTCGTTCATACCGTGCTGCATGAGGCGCTGCAGGCGCAGGTGGTCTGCTGTGGCTATAATTTCCGCTTCGGCAAGGGTGGCACCGGCGATGCCGCTGCTTTGCAGCGGCTGTGTGAGCCGCTCGGCATCGAGGTACGTGTCGTCCCGGAGGTGGAGCGTGACGGGGACACCGTCAGTTCCACCGCGATCCGTCAGGCACTTGTCGCGGGAGAAATGGAACGCGTGCGGGGGCTCTTGGGCCGTCCGTATGCCTTTGATTTTTCGGTATGTGCCGGCTACCATCGCGGCACGTCGTGGGGCTTTCCGACCATCAATCAGCCCTTTCCCGAGGGGTATACCGTGCCGCGTTACGGTGTATATGCTTCGCTGGTCGTACTGGACGGTGTGCAGCACCGTGCGATCACCAACATCGGCATGCATCCCACGGTGGACAGCACTGCCGCCCCACAGGCGGAAACCTTTATCGAAGAGTATAGCGGCGATCTGTACGGCGAAACCGTCTCTGTTGAACTGGTGCGGTTTTTGCGTGAGGAGCGGCGCTTCGATACGGTGGAGCAGCTTCGTGCGCAGATTGTGAAGGATATTGCCCTTGCCGACGCCGTGATCGGCGGCTGCCGCGGTGACAAGGCGATCCTGTTCGATTTTGATGATACCTTGCAGGATCGTGTTGAGGCGTTTTTGGGTGTCGCGCGGGAGATGCTGTATCGCGCGTTTCCCGAACTTTCGGTGGCGGAAGTCGAGTCCCGTGCACAAACGATGCTGGTTGAAAATAATCACGGGTACGTTGGCTACCTTGAATTTTTCGATTCACTGCGTAAGCACTGGGGGTGGCCGGCGGACAGTGAGTTGCTGTGGGATGAGTTTCAGCGGCGATTTCCCTTTTATTCGGTGCTGTTTTCGGATGCAGAAGCGGTGCTTCGTGAGCTGAAGCGGCGGGGGTATTACTTGGGGATCATCACCAACGGTACGATGCCACAGCAAAATCTCAAGGTGGATCATTCCGGCTTGCGACCGCTGTTGGATGTTGTGCAGGTCGCCGGGGAGGAAGGCGTCGGGAAGCCTCATGCGGAGGTGTTTCGTCGCGCCGCACAGCGGCTGTGTGTCGCACCCGAAAATTGTGTTTATGTCGGTGATTATCCGAAGAACGATATTGTCGGTGCGCAGGCGGCAGGGATGATGCCGCTGTATATCGACGTTCACGGCAGGAAACTGTGTCCTGACGGGGTGGAGGAGATCGTCTCCTTGACAGAATTGTTGGATCGGTTTTAAGTATACAAAAAGAACGCGCTTATCGTGTGATTGATAGGCGCGTTTTTTGTGTTGAAGCATACAATGATATCAGCGGATCCGTATGATGTTTGGGGCGATGTCGCTGTCGACGATGTCGATGGTGGCGTAGGTCTCGCTGTAGCCCAGCGAGCCGGGATTGATGAGATACAAGCCGTCCTCATACCGCGTCAGCGACTGATGCGTATGCCCAAACATGGCGATCCGCGCACCACGGCGGCGCGCCTCGTCAGCGAGCGTGCCGAGACCACCCTTGACACCGTAGCGGTGGCCGTGGGTCATAAAGATCGGCACGCCGGCAATACGGATCTCCTGCTCGACGGGAAACGGTGAGGACAGATCGCAGTTGCCGCGCACCTGGTATACGGTAGCGTTGCAGGTGGGAGTGAGCGCGCGCATTTCCGACGCACCGTCACCGAGATGGAGAATATATCGCGCATCCGGCTGTTCGTCCAGCGCGCGCATCAAGGCGCGGGAATCGCCGTGCGAGTCGGAAACAACAAGAATACGAACCATAAAGACTATTCCTCTCGATCATTGCATAGTTTGAAATAAGGGGGTGAGGGTATGGGTCAGATCACACCGGATCAGCTGCAGGCCCTGCTTGGGTATGCGTCAAAACAGTTGGGGATGACCCCGGAACAGTTGGCTGCGACAGTCAAGGCAGGGGGGCTCGGGGCACTATCAAACAGCGTTAGTCCCGAAAATGCCCGACGGATTAACGAGTTGGTGGGTGACCGCCAAAAAGCGGAGCAATTTTTAAGCTCGCCTGAGGTAAAAAAAGCGCTCGGCAAGCTGTTGGGAGGCAAGTGAGAGCATGGAAGACGAGCTGAGCCGTAGGATCGACGCACTGCTGAACTCGCCGGAGGGGATGGAAAAGATTCTGGGAATGATGAAGACGCTGGGGGTTTCCGACCCGCCGTCGGAATCATCCCCGACCGACTCGCCGGAGCCTGCTCCGACTGATCCGCCCGCCGCTAATGACGGAGGTATGCTGTCGGGCTTACTCAGCTTGGCGCCGCTGCTCGGGTCGTTGGGGCAGGACGATCAGAACACCGCTTTGCTCAAAGCGCTGCGGCCGTATTTGCACGGTGGCAGGGAAAAGCGGCTGGACGAATCACTGAAATTGATGCAGATGCTGAAGCTGCTGCCACTTTTGCAGCAAAAGGGAGGGTTGTTCGGGTGAGTCAGGGACGGAATATGATGCAGATGCAGCAGGAGGCAGCAGAGCGTGTCAAGCGGATGCAGGAGCGGTCGCGCCGTCTGGTACAGGAGCACCCGGTCAACGTGTACCGCGGTGTGACGATGACACCTCCGAGAGAGCTGCCCGAACAACAGGAAACGCCCTGCGACGAGCCGCCGACCGCGTGTGAGTCTTCACTGAACAGCGGACTTGCGGCATTGCTGCAGGGCGATCAGGAACAAACCTTGGTACTGCTTCTCGCGGTGATCCTTGCCAAAAACGGCGCACCGCTGGAGCTGGTGCTGGCCTTACTCTACGTGGGTATGTGATCAATCCACAAACTCATCGGGGTTGTCACGGATGTATTGTACGCACTGCGTCAGCGGCTGCTCGGCTGCGACCGCTTCACGGAATACCGTTGTGACGGCCTCCCACAGGGGTGTCTGCGCGTCGTCCTCTGCCGTGCGCATCGCCGCGCGCAGTGCTGTGGCGGAATTGGTCGCGCCGATGCGCTCCAGACCGTCTGCTGCCGGCTCGGCAAAGCGGGCGGAGGAGGAACGAAAAAACGCGTCAAATTCCTGCTTTTCCAATTCGTTGCACAGCAACCACACGCTGTATACGGCAGACCGTCCCCGTGACAGCAGCGGCAACTGCGATGCCGGGTCAGGCCGTTTTTTATCCTGTTTTTTTATTAGATTAGCAACAACGGCGCGCACAAGCTCCTCGTCCGGCACCGACGCCAGCAGCTCCTCGGTCATCACCGCATAAGTTTTGCAAAGAGCGGCTGTTTTGTCGCTCTTTTCCTTTTTGCCGAGGAAGGCGAGATACACCGCGATAACCAGTGCCAGCGCGACAAGGACAAGCGTACCGGGTTCTAATAAGCCTTCAAGCATCAACGGGATCATCGGTCAGTCTCCTTTCGTCAACAGGCGGTAGATATCACCTTTTTTGAGTCCTGTTTCCGCTGCGGCGCGGCGAGCAGCCTCCGAAGGGGATAAGCCCTCTTCTTCCATCAGTGTGCGGGCAAGCTGTGCACCGTCCTCCGGTTCGGTAGGCGGGGCAGCTTCGGGAGCGCGTCCTTCGAGAATCAGAACGAACTCACCGCGTGGGGATTCGTTGCGATAGCGTACCGCTGCTTCTGCCAGTGTGGTGCGGATAACCTCTTCGTGCAACTTGGTCAGCTCACGGACCAGGCAAATACGGCGGTCTCCCAACGCCTCCAGCATATCCTCCAAGGTGGAGGGGAGCTTGTGGGGTGCTTCATAAAACACCATCGTTCGCCGCTCAGTTTTGAGGGATTCCAGATGCTCCCTGCGGCTGCGGCGGCTGACGCTCAAAAAGCCTTCAAAGGTAAAACGTCCGGTCGGCATACCGGAGATCGCGAGTGCCGTGACTACTGCACTCGGCCCGGGGACGACGGTAACGGGAATACCGCGTTCGTGGCATTGTGCCACTAACTCTTCACCGGGGTCGGAGATCGCCGGCATACCGGCGTCGGTGACCAGCACGGCGTTTTCACCCGCTTCCAGTTTGCAGCAGATCATTTCACCGCGTTCCCGTTTATTATGCTCGTAGTAGCTGACCAGCGGCTTACGAATGCCGAAATGATTTAGCAGTGTCAGCGACACGCGCGTGTCTTCGGCGGCGATAAAATCACAGGTGTTCAGCGCTTCCAGCGCCCTGGGGGACAGATCGGACAGATTGCCGATGGGGGTGCCCACCAGCGTTAACGTTCCGGACACGTCCTCACCTCACTTTCCAAGATTAACGGCGGCAGCACGTTGAGAGACGGCTTTGCGTTGCGCACGGCATCGCATAGCAGCAAAAACGGCGGCAGCTCCGCTCGCGCATGGACAAGCCGCAGACGCTTCGGCTCCAAGCGATTCCCCCGCAGAGCTTCCAGCACATCCGCAAGCCGTTCCGGACGGTGGCACAGAACGAAATGCCCGCCGTTACGCAGCAATCGCGCCGCTGCGGCCGTCACAGTTGCCAGAGTATCGCCCTGTTCCTGTCGCGCCAGACGGCGAGCGGGGGAGAGTGCCGCTTTGCCGCTGTTTTCGGGAAAATACGGCGGATTGCAGATTACACGGTCGTATTTACCGGCAGGAAGGGACAACGACTGCCAATCCTCCTCGTAAACGGTGATACACTCCTGCAATCCGTTTTGTAACACGTTTTGTCGGGCGAGTGCCGCGGCGGCTGCCGAGCACTCCACCGCATCGATCGACGGGGCAGGGGAGGTTCTATGAAAAAGCAACGGCAGGATGCCGCACCCCGTACCCAGATCGCAGATACGCTCGTTGTGCCGTACCTCGGCAAACTCCGCCAGCAGCAAGGCGTCCGTTCCGAAGGTATGCTCCTCCGTAACGGTGATACAGAGCCCTCCTCCGAGTTGTTCCGTATGCGACATATCCTCACCTCCGATATAGCAAAAGGCTGCCGTAAACAGTGCGGTCATCCCGCCAGGTTACGACAGCCCCTGAGAGTACAGCTGAATTAGTCCGCCTGAGCAGCGCCCACCGGGCAAACCTCGCCGCACGCACCGCAATCGATGCAGGTCTCCGCGTCAACGACATATTTGCCGTCGCCTTCGGTGATCGCACCCACCGGGCAGCCTTCAGCGCAAGCGCCGCAAGCGATGCACTCGTCAGAAATTTTGTAAGCCATGTTCCAGCACCTCCTTTTCCTAGCGAATACTACGATATCACATTTTTTTGCAAAAATCAACTGAAATTTTACGGGAAATCTTGCAAATGTGAAAAAGGTCTTGCGTTTCACGTCGAAAGATGTGTATAATGTATGTACATTACAAAATGGGGGGATATGCCTTGGCAGAATATCAATGGAATGCGTCGTTGCTGCGCCATGTGTTTATCCTGCCCGAAGAAGTGGCGGACAAGCACCTGCGTTTGGCAGGGGAGATACCGCTGAAGGTGTTGCTGTGGCTGTCCCGTCACGGCGGCGTTTACGAGGACGAGGCGTGCGCACAAGCGGTGGGCGTTTCTATTCCCGAATGCCGTGACGCCGTCCGCTATTGGGTGCAGGAGGGCGTGCTGCTCGGTGACGAGGCAGCGGCACCGACAACGGAGGCGGTGAAGTCGAAGGCAGAAGCCTCCTCGACTTCCAAACGCTCGGTCACACGGCCGCAGGCGGTCAAGCCGCAGCTGCCGGAGGTGGTCGACCTGCGCAACAACGATGCAGAGTTTGCGTATCTTGAGGACGAGGTCGGTGCACGATTGGGTCGGGCTCTGGCACCCGCCGATCGGGAAACGCTGATGTATTTGTATCAAACTGCCGGGATGCCTGCGAGTGTGATCCTTATGGTGATCGGGTATGCGGCAGCTGTCAAAAAGCTGAATATGCGCTACATCGAAAAGGTGGCACTGGATTGGGCAGATCGGGATGTTTTGACCATCGCTGCAGCAGAGGAGCATCTGTGCCGCTTGGAGCGGTCACAGCAGGCGCTTAGGCACGTACAGACGGTCTGTGGTTTGGACAAGCCGCCCACGGGAGCGGCTGCCTTTGCTGCTGCGGAAAAGTGGATATATGATTGGAACACGCCGGACGATATCCTGCGGCAGGCGTATGAGGTTTGCTGTCAGAAGGTGGGTAAGTTCCAAGCCGGGTATATGACACGGGTGCTGGAAAACTGGCGTGAGCAAGGTGCCGATACGGTGCAAAGAATCGCCGATTTGTCTGCGGACAGTAAAAAAGCAGGTAAAAAAGCTGCGCCTGACAGTGAATACGAAACCATGGTCGAGCAGTATATTCCGATATACAAGAAGAAAAAGAAAGGATGAGTGTTGTGGCGTACAGTCCTGAAATATACAGACAAGCGCAGACCGTGCTGGAACAGCGGCGCTCTGCGGCACAGGCGCGTGCAGCGACACTCCGCCAGCAGCTGCTGCGTGAGGTTCCGCGGCTGCGCGAGATTGAGCAGCAGATGGCGCTATCCTCTGGCAAGGTGGTCACCGCCATTCTGAATGGCAACAACGTCGAGCAGGAGGTCGAACGCATCAAAACGGAAAACCTGGCTCTGCAGGTCGAATTGTCGATGCTCCTGCGTGAGCATGGCGCCGGCGTTTCCAACTTCGAGCCGCAGTACACCTGCCCTAAATGCGAGGATACCGGTTTTTTCGGCAACAAGCGCTGCGAGTGCTTCCACACCTTGCTGCGTGAGCTGTCCTGTCAGGCACTTTCCGAACTGTCGGGTATGCGTCCGTTGTCGTTTGACGAGCTGTCATTGGATTATTATTCATCGCAAGCAGATTCCAGAACCGGCATGTCGCCCCGCGCGCGGATGCGCGAGGTTATTGCGTACTGCCGTGCGTATGCAGAGGGCTTTGACGGCTCGGACGTCAGTTTGCTTCTGCGCGGTCCGACGGGTGTGGGTAAAACGCATTTGTCGCTGGCAATCGCCGGCGAAGTGCTATCGCGCGGCTACTCGGTGGTCTACGGTCCGGTACAGAAACTGCTGCACCGTATTGAAAACGAGCATTTTGGCCGCTCCTCCGGTAACAGCGAGGATGTGATGACGGGCTGCGACCTGCTGATCCTGGACGATGTGGGAACGGAATTTTCCAGTTCTTTTTACACCTCGGCTTTGTATAACATCATCAATGAGCGGATGCTGTCCGGCAAGCCGACGATCATCAGCACCAACCTGAATCAAAAGGAACTGACCGACCGTTACGGCGAGCAGATCGCGTCGCGGATCACCGGTACGTTTCATCCACTGGTGTGCGTCGGTTCGGATATCCGTCAACTGAAACTGCGTCAATCACTGATTTGATACTACATAGAATAGATCTCAAGGAGGAACCAACGTGGAGTCCAATCGGATTTGTATGGGTTGTATGAACGTGCTGCAGGAGGGAGAGGCCAAGTGCAGTCGCTGTGGTTATCCGGCAGCCGGTATCAACCCGGGGGAATACCTGCCGGTGCGAACCGTTTTGAATGAGCGGTATTTGGTAGGGCGTGTGCTGGAGATCGGCGGCGACAGCGCGGTGTATATCGGTTTGGATATGAACGATAACAGCCGCGTGACGATCCGCGAGTTTTTTCCGCCGGAACTGGCGCGCCGTGAAGACCGCGTAGCCGTTGCCGCTGCCGAAGGCAAGGAAACGGTTTTTGATGCGTGCCGCACTAAGTTTTTGAATCTGGCACGTGCCGTGGCACGTTTGCGCGAGGTGCTGGTTGTCGTCCCGGCATACGATATTTTTGAAGAAAACGGTACGGCGTACAGCATTAGTGAATATTGCGAGGGTATCAGCCTGGAGAAGTATGTCGAAAAGCGCGGTGGACGGTTGCCAGTCGAGGAAGTCCGCCATATGTTTCTGCCGCTGATCGAGGCCATGTCCACCATCCATCGTACCGGTGTGTTGCATCTGGCACTGTCTCCGAAGAATATTCTGGTGGACCGTGACGGGCGCTTGAATCTGAAGAATTTTGCCATCAACGAGGTGCGTACCGCCAGCGGCATCGGTAAGATCAGTCGTGTGGCAGGCTGTGCCGCGCCCGAGCAGTATGACAGCGGTGCTACCTGCAACGAAGCGACGGATGTCTACGGCTTGGCAGCCTCGATGTTTTTTGCGCTGACCGGCCGTGTTCCGGCCGAAGCGCCTCAGCGTATGAAGCGTGGCGGAGATAACCTGATGATGCCGGCGGATGTGGCCGATAGCCTGCCGCCGTACATTCACGAAAGTCTGTACCGCGCATTGCGACTCCCGCCGGAGCGGCGCACGCGGTCGGCGCAGCAGCTGTTCGACGAGCTGTCTGCCACGCAAGCGGTAGCGGCGCTGCGTAACGATAAGGAAGAGGAAACCCCGAAAAAGCGCAGGAAGAAGCGCCGTGTTCCGTATGTCATGCTGGTGTTTCTTCTGGCGATCATCGGCCTCGCGGTGCTGGTGTGGTTCATTTTCAGTAAGCTGGGCTTGGGCTCAGCGTGGTCGGTGTTCGGTTTTGGTGATACTGAGAAGACTACTGCACCGACCGCCTCGACGACGGTGATGACCGTTCCCAGCAAGACCGAAGCTCCGATCGAACTGTTTGCTGTGGACGATCTGCTTGGTAAGACGTGGAAATCCGTGGAGGATCGCACCTTTAACGGCAGTATGCGTGTCGTGTTCGGTGGGTATGTGTATGACAGCACCGTTCCCAACGGCAGTATCGTTTCTCAGTCTCCGGCACCGGGCGAACAAGCCAAAGCGGGTACGATGATCCGTGTTACGGTCAGCATGGGCAAGGAAGCGACGATGCCGAATGTCATCGGCTTGCCCGGTGACGAGATCAAGGCATTGTTTGAGGACCTCGGTTACACGGTGGTCATCAATGAGCGCTACGGCCCGGAGGTCGAAAACGGCGCGATCTACAAGACTACGCCGGCTGCCGGAGCCAAGCTCAGCATTGACGACAAGATCACGCTTTTGGTAAACAATTATACGGACGATACATCGGGAGGATGAACGTATGAACACTGTGCGACAATTTAAAGCCAACGGCACATTCCCGTCCCTGCCGTATATTCTAACCGCACCGGAGGACTGGGATCCCGCTGCCGAGCAGCTTCCGATGATCGTGTTTTTGCACGGTGCAGGTGAGCGCGGTACCGATCCTGAACCGCTGCGCTTGTTCTATGGCATTCCGCGGCTCTTCGGTGAGCAGCCGAGCTATCACGGTTTACGCGTTATTACGCTGTCTCCGCAGTGTCCGGAGGAATACATATGGCATCACCTGACCCTGCCGCTGCGCGAGCTCATTGAAACCGTGGCGGAGGAGTGCCGTGTTGACCGTGACCGTATTACCATTACCGGTTGCAGTATGGGCGGCTTCGGCACGTGGGAGATGATCTGTACCTATCCCGAGTTGTTCGCGGCCGCCGCACCGATCTGCGGCGGCGGTCTGACGTGGCGCGCCGGGGCGCTCAAGAATCTGCCGCTGCGCGTGTTTCACGGTGGCGCGGATTCGGTCGTGCCGCTGGTATATTCACAGCTGATGACCGATGCCGTAAACAAAGCCGGCGGCAACGCCGAACTCACCGTATTTCCGGGCGTCGATCACGACTCGTGGATCCCTGCGTATCGTGATACCGATGTGATCGATTGGCTGGTTACGCAACAGCGTTCTGTATAATATCATTAGAAAAGAGGAAAACCAATGCTGCTGAAAAATGCAACGATCTACAACGATCAATTCGAAACCGTAAAACTGAACGTTACCGTCGAGGGAGAGCGGATCGCCGCTGTGGATACCCGTACGACCGGCGATGAGGTGTTGGATCTGGAAGGATATACCATTCTTCCCGGCCTGATCGATATGCATATCCACGGCTGTGCCGGGCATGATACCGGTGAGGCGACGCCGGAGGCGCTGGAGGCAATGTCCCGCTGCCTGGTGCAGCGCGGTGTGACTTCTTTCTGCCCGACCTCGATGACCTTGTCGTTTGAGGAGCTGCAGACGATCTTCCGTAATGTTGCCTCTGTGCGGGATACCGTGACCGGTGCGTATATCCAGGGCGTTAATATGGAAGGCCCGTATATTGCCATGTCCAAGAAGGGCGCGCAGAACGGCGCATACGTTCGCAATCCCGATGCCGAGGAGTTCAAACGGCTGTTTGAGGATTGCGGCGGCGCGATCAAGGTCGTGGACATCGCTCCCGAGACCGACGGTGCGCAGGAATTCGTTCAGCAGATCCAGGCAATCTGCCCGGTTTCTGTGGCGCATACGGCGGCAGACTACGATCAGGCCTGCGCGGCTTTTGAGTGGGGCGTGCGTCACGTGACGCACCTCTACAATGCTCAAAGCGGCTTGACGCATCGCGCTCCCGGCGTGGTTGGTGCGGTGTTTGACAATGCGATACAGTATGGTATCCGTGCGGAACTTATCTGCGACGGCTTCCATATCCATCCCGCCGCTCTGCGCATCGCGTTTTCTCAATTGGGCGAGGACAATTCCGTTATCGTCAGTGACTCGATGAGTGCTGCCGGCCATGTGGACGGCGAGTACGATCTGGGTGGTCAGACGGTGTATGTCCGCGACGGCAAAGCATTGCTGGCGGACGGCACGATCGCGGCTTCGACTTCGAATGTGTACGATGAATTGAAGAACGTGATTCGTTTTGGCATTCCGGTCAAGCAGGCGATCAAATCGGCGACCATCAACCCGGCGCGTGCGATCCGTGTGGATCACGAGACCGGCTCCATCTGCGCAGGCAAGATGGCAGACCTGTTGGTTGTTGATGACAATTTCAATATCGTGCTGGTCATCGTGCGTGGGGAGATCAAGGTGGACAATCGCTGATCGGCAACGAGCCGAAAGGATGGTCTTCTTTGAAAAAGACAACGTGCTGCGGCACGGGGGCAGTGATCCTGCTTTCCGCTGCCGTATCGGCGGTCACCGCGTTGGCGGTTCTGGTTATGCATGCCTGGTGCGTGCATAGCAAGAACAAGCCGTTGCATTCGTGTGACGAGTTTTGTGTGTCGCTGGATCCCACCGAAGAATCCTGAACCAAAAACCGTGTCGGGCAATATGCTCGGCACGGTTTTTGCATTCGTCTTACAACCCCCCCCTAGCTCTACCGAGACAGAAAGAAGACCTTTTGGCAAAACACGGTTTCTGCATTTTTCATCTTGACATTTTGCAAAATCGGCGTTATACTGATGGTGTTATATCGTTTGGTGTTATGGAGTAAGAGAAGCGAAAAAGCAGGGAAATTCTGCCTTTTTCGCCCTTTTTCTTTTTACGACACCCAAAAAAGGGGGAGCAACCATATGAAAGAGCTTTGGGAACTTCTTGTAGGATTCAACGTCTGGTCGATCATTTTCCGCGTTGTTTTGGCGGCGCTGCTTGGCGGCCTGATCGGCAGTGAACGCGGCCGTCACGGTCGTGCTGCCGGTATGCGTACGCACATTTTGGTGTGCCTCGGATCGGCGATCACCTCGCTGACGGGGCTGTATGCCGTGGAAACACTGGGCTACACGGGCGACGTATTCCGTATTTCGGCGCAGGTTGTTTCCGGTATCGGTTTCTTGGGTGCCGGCACGATTTTGGTTCGTAACCGCTCAATTGTTACCGGCTTGACTACGGCTGCCGGAATGTGGGCGACTGCCTCCATCGGCATCGCCGTCGGTTACGGCTTTTACGTCGGCGCCATCGCCGCGTCGCTGCTGTGCCTGTTGTTTATTCCGATGCTTGGTAAGGTCGAGTATAAGCGGAAGCTGCTCAGCAGCCTGTACGTTGAGGTCGATGACATCTCGCGGACCGGGGTGCTGGTCGAGGAGATCCGCAGCCTGCTCGGGCAAACGCTGACGGTACAGATCGTCGGACCCAAAAGCACCTGCAATGGGCACGTTGGGTTGCAGTTGTTGGTACGCTCCACCGTCCTGACCGCTGAGCTGATCCAAAAGATCACCGAAATGGAAGGCGTTTCCTTTATGGTGGAAGAGGATACATAATTTCAAAAAAAGCGTGCGCAAGTGAAGTGATATAGTGATGGTAGACACAAAAAAGTGTCTACCATCACTTTTTATGTTAGAATAAAAGAAAGGAGTTGAGAAAAATGGGAAGACCAAAAGGCGGAAAAAACAACAGCCACAGCAAAGAAGAAAAATTGGCA
>JAGBFF010000055.1 GCA_017936615.1 Clostridia bacterium
ATCACGTTGAATACCATGCAGCCCAACAATCGCTTGTGCAGTGCCTCCCCGAAAAACGCCGTTGCCAGCTGTCCGCGGCAGATATCCCGCCGATGGCGACGGTACCACCACAAAACGAATGGAAAAAATGATTGAATCAGATACACACCGTGATAGCTTTGCAGGATCGTATCCGCCGCCACGCACAAACGGTTACACGCATCGACCGATAAGCACTTGAATTCGATCAGCAACGGTACCTGACCGTTGACCAGCGCCAAGCATTCCCGTAACGTGGGAATCTGCTCGTCGGTATCCCCAAGCCGCAGGGCTTTCACTTCGGAAAGCGTCAGCTCCTCGATCCGCCGCGATACGCCGCACATGCGCTGCAGATCGTCATCGTGAAACACAACCACTTCCCCATCGGCTGTCAGATGAATGTCGATCTCGATAGCATAGCCGTTATCGATTGCCGCCTGAAACGCCGGCAAGGAATTCTCCGGTGTGTTTTCCGAAAGATCGTGCAAGCCACGATGGGCAATATACAGATCCGAAAGCAGCTGTCGATCTTTGTGACGGCGCAATGATGGAAAAATCAAAAATAAAAACAATAACAGCAATAATCCCAACACGATAAGTGCAATCATCATCCATCACCCACATCAAAGTTTTCCACCAACGAGCCGCGCTTCATCGGCTTGGAATCGCCGTGCTTAACAAAGGACATCGTGATGAACGACAGTACGGAGAACAGCACGGCGTACGGGAACAACACCGCATAACCAAAGCCGAGGTGATCGATCAGCCAGCCGGACAGCAGTGGTGTCGTGATCTGTGCTGCCATCGAAAAGGTATAATACAAGCCGGTGTACTTACCGACATCCGAGCCTGAGCACATCTCGACTACCATCGGGAACGAGTTGACGTTAATGGATGCCCAACCAACACCTACGAGCGCAAACACCGCATACATCAGCGGCGTCTCTTCGGTGAAGAGGATCGCACTTGCATAGCAGACGGTCATCAGCGCAATACCGAGCAGTACCGCCTTTTTTCTGCCGACCTTGCTCGACAGAAAGCCCAACGGCACAAAAGCGGCGATTGCGGCAATGGTCGCCATCAGCAGATAGCTGGACGACGTGCCGAGATCCACATTCCACTGCGCCACGCAGTAGCGAGAAAATGCGGTAGTAACGGCGTTATATGCCATAAACCACAAAAAAACCGACGTCAGGATCAGCACCAAGCTACGGAGCACCGGACGCGGCAATTTACCGCCGACAGGAGCATCCTCACTCGGTTCGTCCTGAATATTCGTTTCGGCAAGCACGCGATTTTCACGCACGGTCAGCACCATGATCAGTACCGCCAGCAGCATAAAACCGGCAATTACCAGATAAACCGGCAGGAAGGATTGCTGATCGCTGTAGACCGTTTCGCCCTGTGCATTCTTGCTGCTTTTCAGCAAGAACATCATCACGACCGTGGAGAAAATACCGCCGAGATATCCCACCAAATTGATAATGGCGTTTGCCTTACTGCGAAGCGGTTTTTCCGTAACGTCAGGCATATACGCCACCGCCGGTGTGCGGTACGTCGCCATAACCACCAGTAGAAGGATCAGCACCACGGTAAAGCCCGTAAAGCTACGCATTTCCTGAAACAGTCCCAGCACCACCATCAGGATCACCGATGCGACGGTGCCGAACAAAATATACGGTGTGCGGCGACCGAGGCGTGTGTGTGTACGGTCGGAGATCATGCCGAACAACGGCAGCATAAAGATAGCCAGCACGTTGTCGATCGACATAATGGCGTTGGCGGCAAACGTCTCCAAGCCGAAAATGTTTTCCAGCACATACGGGATCACCTGATCGTAGAACTGCCAAAAAGACAGAATCGCCATAAAAGCAAAGCCGATCAGCACGGTACGCTTATAATTCAGTTTCATGCACTGTCACCTCACTCAACTAGTATATCCATCATAGCACATCATCCGTCATCACGCAAGTCACCGATTTCAAAGCACCACAGCTTCTCCCGATCTTCTGCCGTCATTATACATCATTCCCTCTTTGGTTTCAAGCAACGCGGATATGGAGTTTTATTGCAAAATATGGAGATTTATTGCAAAATACCGAAAACAACTTGAAAGAAAAACATGGCTATGTTAGAATTTTCCCAACACTAGACAGAGGATGTGTTCGCTGTGATATATACTTTCAAGCCTTACCGCCCTACCCCTTTACTTACCAAACATTTGAAAATGGGAAAACCCACCTCTCCCCACGGCGATACGCTCGAGGTTGCCAGCAAATACTTTGTTAAAAACGGCAAGCCGTGGATCGGCGTTATGGGTGAATTCCACTTTTCCCGTTACGACCATCGCGAGTGGCGCCACGAGCTCGCCAAAATGAAGGCGGGTGGCATCACCGTCGTTTCTTCCTACCTGTTCTGGATCTACCACGAAGAAGTCGAAGGCGAATTCACCTTTACCGACAACAACGATCTCCGCGCTTTCGTTGAAGCGTGTGATGAGATCGGTTTGGACGTCTTTTTGCGCATTGGTCCCTGGGCGCACGGTGAATGCCGCAACGGCGGCTTCCCGGACTGGCTGTATAAAAAAGCGCCGATCCAGCGCCAAAACGATCCCACCTATCTGTTCTACGCACGCCGTTTCTACGAGAAAGTGTATGAGCAGGTCAAGGATCAGCTGTTCTGTAACGGCGGCAATATCATCGGTCTTCAGATCGAAAACGAACTGGTGGATCAATCCGAACACCTCGGCACCCTCAAGCAAATGGCAACGGAGATCGGTTTCGACGTGCCGATCTACACCGTCACCGGCTGGGGCTATGACGGCGGTACCCGCTTCCCTGTTGACGAGTTCATCCCCGTATTCGGCGGTTACCCCGAGGGACCGTGGTTTGAGCATAAGGATCCGCTGCCGCCTTCGGTTCACAGCTTCTTCCTGTCGATGCGCAACGACGGCGCGATCGGTGCCGACTTGCTGGTCAATGCCGTCGGCAAAACCTCCGGTTGGCGAATCCCGTACGAGCGTTATCCCTTTGCCACCTGCGAGCTCGGTGGTGGTAATCAGGTCACCCATCATCGCCGTCCGATCATCAACCCGATGGATATTTACTCTCTGGCGGTCGTGACCTTCGGCTGCGGTAACAATCTCATCGGTTACTATATGTACCATGGCGGTATCAATCCGATCGGAAAGCTGTCCACCACGCAAGAGACCAAGGAAACCGGCTACCCGAACGATTATTCCGTGCTGTCGTACGATTTTCAGGCGCCGTTGTCCGAGTTCGGCGAAGCACGTGAGCACTACCGCCTGTTAAACCAGATTCATCTGTTTGCACAGGATTTCGGCCATGTCATTGCACCGATGGAAATGGCCGAAGCGACTACCTCGATCGACCGTTACGATACCACCTCCCTCCGCTACGCCATGCGCACCGACGGAAACGGCGGTTTCGTATTTGTCAATCACTATCAGCGGTTAACAGACATGGCAGACGTTCGCGATGTGGTATTTAATACCGGCGCAGTACAGTTTCCGTCCATCGACGTTTGCGGTGATATCGCTTTCTTTATGCCGTTTAATTTGGACCTGTCGGGCAACCTGCTTCGCTACGCCACGGCACAGCCGCTGTGCCGTGTGGAAGACACCTTCTTCTTTACAGCAATCGACGGTATCAAACCCGAATTCTGCTTTGAGGACGGCACCGTTCTCACTCCTACGGCCGGCTTGAACTCCGCTGTATCACACAACGGCATCCGGATCGTCCTGCTGACCGCGGAACAGGCCACCTACGCACGCAAGCTGTCCGGCAAATTGTACGTGGGCGACAAATGCGACTTGTACGAATTTGACGGTGCATTGACGACGGTCGCCGGTGGCGACTTTGCCTACGCCGTCTGGAATGGAACTGCATTTGAAGAGCACAAGCAGCACGAGGCATTCGCACAAGCCGAGCTGATCGCAGAAGCTGTTAATGAACCATTTGAGCCGCCGTATCTGCGTGAACTAACGATGAACGGCGACCGTTCAAGAGTCTGGAAAAAGCTCACCGTAACCACCCCAGACGGCTTTGTGGAATTTCCCGATGCGTGTGATGTGTCGCAGATCTACGCCGACGGCGAAATGGTTGCCGACAACTACTACATCGGCGTACCGTGGCGCGTACCCGCCAAGTTGCTGTACGGGAAGGAATGCTACCACGTTATGTCCGAACTGAAGGACGATTTCTACCGCGAATTTTAACAACAAAACAGCCGCCCGATCGGGCGGCTGTTTTTACTTTTCCAAAAGCTGCTCCAGCATACGCTTCGTGTCACCGAAAAATTGTCTGGAAATGCGATAATGCTCCGTATCCTCATACTCGACCGCCCGTATTCCTCGTTCGGAAAACTCGTAGATCTCCGCATCGGGAAACGCCATCAGGATCGGCGAGTGCGTGGCAATGATAAATTGAGAATTTTGTTTTACCAAACGATCCATTTCCACCAGCAAAGTCAAAAGGCGCATCGGAGACAAGGCCGCTTCCGGCTCGTCCAAGATATAGATCCCGTTCCCGCCGAAGCGGTGCTGCACCAATGCCAAAAAACTCTCGCCGTGGGATTGATGATGCAGCGATGTACCACCGTAGCTGCGGATAACGGGCGGTGCGGCAGCCGGTTGCTTATCCAACTCATCAATATAGGAGGCTACGTTGTAAAAACTCTCGGCACGCAGAAAAAAGCCGTCCACGGCATATCCTCGTTTTTCTAAAACGAGGTGCTCCCACAATGCCGAATGTGAGGCATTGGTGGAAAAAGAAAAATTTCTCGAACCACCCTCCGGATTAAATCCATACGCAACGGCAATTGCCTCCAATAACGTAGATTTACCCGTACCGTTCTCGCCGACGAAGAAGGTAACCCGGCTGTGCAGGGGCAATTCCTTATTTCCCTGCAAATAGCGGATCGCCGGTATGTCATACAAATAAGAGTTGCTCGGGATAGGCTTATTCCATATCACAGAACTAATATACAGATCTGACAGCATATCCCCACCCCCCATTGTTAGTTAATTTATCTGTTGCCGCAAACGGTCGGCATACTTCGTAAAGCCTGCATCGTTGGGATGTAGACGGCCGTCTGCATAATAGGCTGTATCATGTGGTACCAGATTGAATCCCTCGATCACCAGCACTCCCCCCACCGCATCGGCGACACGGTGAATCATCTCACCTGCTTCGGAAAACAAGCCAAATACCTTATCTGCCTGCCAATCGGCACGCCAAATCGGAGTAAGTGCCATGATCGGCACCTGCGGATAGTTGGCCCGTAGAGCGGTGAAAAATGCCTTGCAATTCTCTTCCGTTACCTCACGGGATTGTCCCGCCCAGTCGTTGGTTCCGTAAGCGACCGTAATACAATCGGGTGCAAAATCGTCCGAAAGTGCTGCCAGCTTCGGACAGAATATCTCGCCGCCGATCGCTTTGTTGATCTCCTCCATACCAAGATGATCAGCCAGCTTGCCGATATAGCGCGCCGACGGATGTAAAGCATCGTAGCCTTGCGTAATGGAGTCGCCGAAAGCCAGCAATTTTTTAGACGTGACGATCGGTTCCACAGTCGCACCGTCATCCAAAGTGACTTCCTGCAAATTCACCGCAACCGACCACGGGAAGTACACGCACACAGTCTTCTCGCCGTCGCCTAAATCAAACTGTTTTCCTGCCGTTCCCAACGGTAACGATACGTTGGTATAGACAGTCGGTATCTCGACCACCGAGAAATTATCCAGCGAGTCTAAAAACTCGCCGTTGGTAAAAACATCAAACGCGTAGTACGTGCGCGAGGAACCCGCTGTCAATTCGGCTTTGAGAAACAGGTGTCGACTGTTCGTCTTAAACTGTAATCGTACGCCGGCCGTTGCCAGACTTTTCTCGTAAAAGCGAAAAGACGGGTTGGTCGTTCGATAGTATTCCTCCTGCGCCGCGGTAAAGCGGTGAAAAACCACGCCACCGTCGCGCTCTTCGACACGCACTGTACCTTTGGTTATACTTTCAATTTGCCGAACAGATAATTTCATAGCGATCCCTCAGTTGATATGTAGTTGCTATCAGTATAGCACGTTCCGCGAAAAAAACAAGATACACGGCAAAAGAGAGCCTCAGCTGTGGCTCTCTTTTCATCAGATCGTGAACTGCATTGTGCAGAATGCCGCGTACACGCCAAGCAGTACAACGCCCTGCCAGCGGAATAGCTTTTGCTTAATCAGTGTAGGAACCGTCAGTATCAGCATCACCAAAAGCATGATCGGCAGATCCAGCACCAGCGACGAATTAACATCGCCGATAAGTCCCGAAACCGGCACGGTAAAGGGATTGAGTGTTACGGCCATACCGCTGACCAGCACCAAATTAAACAGGTTCGCACCGATAATATTACCGAGCGACAGCGAACCGTGCCCTTTGACGAGCGAGGTGATGGCGGCAACAAGCTCCGGCAGCGAGGTGCCCAGCGCCACGATCGTCAGGCCGATGACCTTTTCGGAAACGCCGAACTTTTCGGCGATGACAATGGCGTTATCTACCAGCAGATCGGCACCAACAGCAATCAGCACCGCACCGAGAATCAGCAGGATAACATCCTTGTGAAAGCTGTCTTTTGTGCCTTCCACCGCCGATTCCACGACGTGATCTTCACCGCTGAGTGCTTCTAATTCCGCCTCGCTCGTTATCGAGCCGCTATGCTCCTCCAGTTGTACCGTTTCCACCGAGGCCGCGGTTTTCTTCATACGAAAGCACCGTTGTCACCATATACAGCACAAACACCGACAGTAGCACGATACCGATAGCCAAGGTGAACTTGCCGAGCACATACGCTGCCAGGCAATAGATCGCCGCAGACGCGAAAAAGAACGACACGGGTAGCCCTAAACTCTTTCGCGCCGCTACACCTGGCTTGATAGCAATGGTCAACGCCGCGATCAGCGCGGTATTGCAGATAATCGAACCGATTGCATTGCCATAAGCAATCGATCGCTACCCTGCAGCGCCGCACCTGCCGAAACCATTACCTCCGGCAGGGTCGTGCCGATCGACACTACAGTCGCGCCGATCAGAATTTCCGGAAGGTGAAACCGCCGTGCAATACCAGTGGCGCGTACACAAACCAATCGCCGCCTTTAATGAGCAGAACGAAACCCAGTGCTAACAAAAGAATTGGTACAACCATATCAAATACTCCTTTATTTTCACGACTTAGGATACCCAGAAAAACATCGCACATCTCGACGATATATATCCGTTTTGGTCCGTTAATCAATCATACATTCCGAAAGCTTTTAATCAACATCCGTGAAAATTCTGTGTCCCACATGATTAGCCAACACATACGCCGCCGCATTGCTGGACGGCAACATCATGGCGTGGAGCGCATCCTTAACGGTAATCATGTCCCCCGCTTTCAGCTCGTCTCCGCAGAAACCGTTGGGAATCGCATCCAGCACCGCCTGCTGAACGCAGATTTTCTCTTCGGGATCGGTCAAATACTCCAAAGCGATAACAGCAGTCAGCATTTTTGTCATCGAAGCGGGGCACTTGCGCTCGGAAGCGTTCTTCTCAAACAGCACGTCCAGCTCGGCATGATACTCATCCACACTGCACCGAGGCGGCACCACGCATACGATCGCGCTTTGCGCGCAAACCTCGGTTTTGGAAGTGTCCAACTCTCTGTCCAGATACTTGGCAATCGCTGCGGTGATCGCTTGCTTTGCCGCCAAAAAGCGGTTGTTGGGCCGACAATTGTCCTCATCGGCATACATGACCGTACACGCCAGCAGCTCGTCAATTTCCGGGACCTTTACGATCACCGACAGGTTATATGCACCATAATTCGTCAATGTGCCCGTTTTTCCACCCAAAACCTCAAAAGCATCCGTCAGTATATGGCTGCATTTGTCCGCCAGAACGGTCGAACGAAGCGGTAATGTTCGTTTGATCTGCCCCTCCAATGTCACCGTGTATTCAGGCTGACTCCAAGCCCCGCGCAACGGAGCACATTCATAACCACGGATCAGACAACGCACCATATCCCGCGCCGTAGAATAGTTGGCAATGCCGCACGGATCACGAAACAGCGTGTTATTGGAAAGCCCCAGCTGTTCTGCCTTGACCTCCATATACTCAACAAATACACTCAGGCAATCCTGCACCGAAAACATATAGTCTGCAAACATTCTCATTACCTCATTATTCCAAGCTTATTGAAACCACTGTAACACACCACGAAGTCTTTGTCAACCGCGCAAAAAGAACTGCCGGGCGCTCCGAAGAACGCCCGGCAAAAATGACTTAGAAGTCATAATGCATCTTCACGTATTTCATCAACTTGTGCCAATCCTCACGGCTGAAATAGTGCTTACCCGCACGCAGATGATACGCAATATCTCCCTCAAAGAATTCGTCACCCGCTTTGGCGATCGTCGAGCCGGAAAACCCATTCTCAAAGGCGGGAGAAGCCGCCAGACAACAGAGCTGTTCCGACAGGGGATCGGAATAATAATCCTCTACAGCACTGCCGATCAACACTTTGCGAGGAGCGATCGAGGCAACCAGATAGTGCTGATCGAAAGGCATCGTATCTTCAGCACCGATATAGTTGAAAAAGTTTTCGCAAAACCACTGCGATGCCAATCCACAGACACGCGCTACATCCTCACCGCTTTTGCCGCGAGTAATCGCTGCACCGGAGCAGCCGGAATCATTGGAATAGGCAAAATCAAAGCGTTCATCCGTTGCCGCAGCAAGAAGCGCCGTCTTGCCAAGTCGGGAGTGACCGCAAACGATAGCGCAATCCAGATCCAGATAGTAATCGATCGTCTCCGCGTAGTCCATCACACGCTGTGCCGCCCACGCCCACATCGCGATCTTACCGGGATCATCCGCCTCACGCTTGCCGTCTTCAAACAAAACGCCCGCCAAACCGTTTGTGAAATCTGTATCATCGGAGGTAATATCCTTGTAGTTGAACGACAGTACCGCAAACCCGTTATCAATCAGTTCTTCCGTGGGCTGATACCGATCGGTCTCGTTACTGCGGAAATTGATATGCACGAAGAAGGGGTGTACTTCACCGTCGTTGGGGACAGCCACATAGAACGGGAAAGAAAACTCCTTACCATTCACGACGCAGTTTGCTGTTACTTTGTTGAGAAACGCCTTGCCGGCGCAGTAATCCGACACGACGTTGCGCTTCTCGGTAAACGTGATCTCCTCGGGAGGTGCCGGCATATATCCGTACACCTCGCGTTGCATAACGTCCAGCATTTCCTCACGCGACAGCAATTCGGGAACATTCCGCTCTGCCAGTGCGTCGGCCAGCTCCGTGCTCGGTACAACGGGCTTTACAGGCGCTGTTGTCGGAGTCGTACCCGACGCCTTATCCGTCTCTGCCGGAGCAGAACAACCGACCAAAGCCACCGAGAACACAACACAGACCATGACCGTAGCAAATAATCGCTTAACAGCAAACTTGACATTCCGTTTCATAAACGATCACCTCTTGACTATCATTTTACAGAACAAGAGATTGCATCGCAAGTCAAAAACAATCTTCTTTGTGACAAATTTTGACTTTTTGAAAAAAGGCACCGCTTCCGCGGTGCCCCTCTCGTATGTTATGTAACCAAAAATGTCACAGTTCCCAATCAATATACGCCGGAGAGTGATCGGAGATCGGCAAATAGTACTCCGGAGAATACCTTTCAAACCGCTTCACAGCGCCCTCACGCTCCCCCGACACAAGGATATGATCAATAGCACACTCAAACGGCTTATCGCTGTAAAACGTTTCATATCCGGCCGGGTAGCAATAATGGTACCCTGTGCTTTCCTCAGCATATTCCGTCGCAATATCATGAGCATGGCGGAATCCGTTATCCAATATGTACTGAATGGCCTTGGAGCGATAATCCGTGTTGAAATCACCCACCATAACGGCGGGACAATCGTACTTCGTGCAGAATTCCTTCACCTTTTTCGTCAGCAAGGATACCTGATATTCCCGTGCCTCATCGGAATAGGCCTGATAATCCGACCCTGCCCCGTTGGCCTTGCTTTTATCGGAAGACTTCCACCACAGATGTGTCGTCGCAAAGACGAAGCGCTGCCCGCTCCGCTTATCACGGAACACACCGACGTTAAACGCCTTAGAGCGGACGTCGTTGAACGTCCCCTCATACCCCTCGATCGTTTCGGGATAGGTGGTAAATGACGTGTCCAGCAGCTCGAACTTATCCGCCCGATACAAAATGGGCGTATACCGTCCCCATATCAACGCATACTCCAAACCGGCTTCGTGACAATGCTCCTTCAGCAGATCCGCCATCAGCGCCGACACTTCCTGACAGCCGATAATGTCCGGCTGCGTATCTTGATAAACCTGCACCAGCGCCCCCACACGGGCGGCAGCAGAGCAATCCTCACCCTTTGCCTCCCACGCAGGTGCATTCCCGTCGCAGTTCCACACATTATGCGTCATCAAACGAATGCGATCGCCCATAGCCTCTCCCCCCATTCTAATATTTTCATTATACACTCACCCACTGCAAAAAGCAAGAGGTAAACCGTATTCCTCCTTGCGTTTTGGGCGGTAGCGTGCTACAATATTTCCGTAAAAAGCACGTGCGAGGGATGACGATGAAGAACACCACACTATGCTATATTCACGACGGCCAAGGCCGAACGTTACTACTCCACCGCATTAAAAAGAATCAGGATCTCAATCACGATAAATGGATCGGCGTTGGTGGAAAGTTTGAAGAAAACGAAAGCCCTGAGGAATGCTTGATCCGAGAGGTACTGGAAGAAACGGGTCTCACCCTCACCGACTACCATTATCGTGGTGTCGTGACGTTCGTTTCTGCCGTGTGGGAAAACGAATTGATGCATCTGTTCACCGCCCACGGCTTTGAAGGCACTGTGAAGGAATGCGACGAAGGAGCGCTGGAATGGATCGACGATGAAGTCGTCCCGACCCTCCCCACCTGGGAAGGCGATCGCATCTTTCTGGAGCTGCTAGAGCAGGATATTCCTTTCTTCTCCCTCAAACTGGAATACGACGCCGAGGAAACGCTGATTTCTGCCATTCTCAACGGTCAGCCACTGCGTTGGAAATAAAAAAGCAGGCATTGCAGCTGCAATGTGAAATAGTCAATAGTTAGTAGACACAAAAAGAACAGAATCAAACTGCCAGTTCAATCCTGTATTGGACTGGCGGTTTTCTTTTGAGCTTTCGAACAGGACGTATGTAATTG
>JAGBFF010000056.1 GCA_017936615.1 Clostridia bacterium
GAGATCATGCAGGAGAAGGTTATGTCCATCGGTGAGAATATGCAGATCCGCCGTTTCTCCCGTTTTGCGGAGAACACCTCCGTGGCGTATGTCCACGCGAGCGGCACCCACGGCGTGCTGGTGAACCTGGCCGTCGAAGGTGATATCGATGCTACCGAGGTCGGTAAGAACGTTGCGATGCAGATCGCTGCGATGAATCCCAAGTACTGGGATAAGGCGCAGGTACCGCAGGAGGATGCCGATAAGGAACTGCAGGTTCAGATCGCGCTGATGAACAACGATCCCAACATGGCTGCCAAGCCGGACGCCGTGAAGGAGAAGATCGCTGCGGGTAAGATGAACGCCTTCTACAAGGAGTCTTGCCTGTTGCAGCAGGAGTTCGTTCGTTCCGACCTGTTCAAGGGCGACGTCGCCGGCTACATTGCCGACGCCGGCAAGAAGCTGGGCGGCTCCATCGCTTTCGTCGATGCTATCCACTACATCATGGGTGAGGGTATCGAGAAGCGCGAGGATGACTTCGCTGCTGAAGTTGCTGCAATGGCGAAATAAGTAGTCTTAACCAACCGGACGAGTCATCTGACTCGTCCGGTTTTCTTTGCTTCCTAACCCCTTTCAGTTCCGCCGATTGGAAAAGATCTCTTTGATATCAATAAAATTCAAAAAACGACAAAAAAGTGCTTGACAAATACCAAAGTTTGGAGTAGTATTATATGCGGTTAGCATATGCTAACTGCTGAGATGCAGGCATGAAAGGGGAACGCGTATGAAGACTCTAAAGGATGTCGCTGTCGGTCAAACGGTGACGGTGGTCAAACTGCACGGTGAGGGTGCTGTCAAGCGCCGCATTATGGATATGGGTATTACCAAGGGTGTGTCGATCCGCGTGCGCAAATTGGCACCACTTGGTGATCCGATGGAGCTTACGGTACGCGGTTATGAGTTGTCCCTCCGCAAAGCGGATGCGGATATGATTGAGGTCGAGTAAACCGGGCGTCGCCCGGTACTTTTTAAGCTATCGGTTAGCGCTTGCTAACGAGATGAGGAGAGAAAAACATGGAACTGCGCATCGCACTTGCCGGTAACCCGAACAGTGGTAAAACCACCTTGTTCAATGCGTTGACCGGCGCCAATCAGTATGTCGGCAACTGGCCCGGTGTTACGGTCGAGAAGAAGGAAGGAAAGATGAAGAAACACGCCGGCGTGGTCGTTACCGATCTGCCCGGTATCTATTCCTTGTCACCGTATACGTTGGAAGAAGTTGTCGCGCGCAACTACCTGGTCGGTGAACGTCCGGACGTGATTCTGAATATTGTGGACGGTACCAATCTGGAGCGCAATTTGTATTTGACGACTCAACTGATGGAATTGGGTATTCCCGTGGTAATTGCGATCAATATGATGGACATTGTTCGCAAAAACGGTGATCGTATCGATATTGATTTACTCAGCAAAAAGCTTGGCTGCCCGATCGTAGAGATTTCCGCGCTGAAGGGTGACGGTATCGCCGAAGCAGCAGAACTGGCAATCAGCGCCGCTGAGAAAGAGCAAAAATTACCGCCCTATATCTTTTCCGGGACGCTGGAACATACCTTGGCGCATCTGGAGGAGGCCACTGTGGTCCACTCGATGCCGGAAGAACAGCAGCGCTGGTACGCTGTCAAGATATTTGAGCGCGATGATAAAGTGATGGCACAGCTGAACATCGACGATATCACCCGTGCGCACATCGAAAAAGACATAGTGGCCGTGGAAAAAGCGATGGACGACGATGCGGAAAGCATTATTACCAACGAACGATACGAATACATAGCTCGTTTGCTAAAGGATTGCTATCGCCGTAAGCACAACGGCATGACACTGTCGGATAAGATCGATCGTGTTGTGACCAACCGCATTTTGGCACTTCCGATCTTCGCGGCAGTTATGTGGCTGGTGTATACCTTGTCCATTGGTACGATTGGTGATTTCACGGTAACCTTCATGAACGACGGTTTATTTGGTTCGTTTGCAGAGACTTACCCTGGTACGTTCCTGGCGAGTTGGTACAGTATACCTGAGTTGTTGGATATGGTGCTGACCCAGGGAGGAACACCGATCATTGCCCCGTGGCTGTATAGCTTGATTCAGGAGGGTATCATCGGTGGTGTCGGCGCGGTTCTTGGCTTCGTACCGCAGATGCTGGTGCTGTTCCTGCTGCTGTCCTTGCTTGAGGATTGCGGCTATATGTCGCGTATCGCGTTTATTATGGACCGCATTTTCCGCAAATTCGGTCTTTCCGGCAAATCCTTTATTCCGATGCTGGTAGCATCCGGATGCGGTGTCCCCGGTATTATGGCGTCCCGTACCATCGAGCAGGATCGTGATCGCAAGATGACGATCATGACCACCGGTTTTATTCCCTGCGGTGCCAAGATGCCGATTGTCGGTTTGATTGCAGGTGCCTTATTTGGTGGTAGCGGTCTGATTGCTACTGCGGCGTATTTTGTCGGTATCGGTGCGGTTGTGGTTTCCGGTATCATTTTGAAGAAAACACGGGCCTTTTCCGGCGATCCGTCGCCTTTCGTTATGGAATTGCCCGCCTACCACGCACCCGTTGCTTCCAACGTGCTGAGAACTACCTGGGACCGCGGGTGGGGCTTTATCAAACGCGCCGGTACAGTCATTCTTGCGGCGAGCATCATCATTTGGGTGCTCAACAGCCTGACCTTCGAAGGCGGTTTCCACTACATCACTGGTGATGAAAAATCCATTCTGAACGTGATCGGTGAATGGATCGCCGTAATCTTCCAACCGCTTGGCTTTGGTCAGTGGCAGTCTGCGGTGGCGACCGTGCTCGGTCTGGTCGCCAAGGAAGAGGTTGTTGGTGTGTTTGGCTCGCTGTCCTCGATGGCAGATGCCGATCTGGCGTTTGCTGCAGTGGAGGAAGGCAGTATGGCGCTTGGCGTTATCGGTAAAGAAATCTTCGGCGGCAGTCAGCTTGCCGGCTTCTCGTTCCTCATTTTCAACCTGCTGTGTGCTCCTTGCTTCGCGGCGATGGGTGCCATCAAGCGTGAGATGAACAATGGCAAGTGGACCTTCTTTGCCATCGGATACATGTGTGTATTTGCTTATGCGATCTCGCTTATCGTCTACCAGCTTGGCATGCTGTTTAGCGGCGTGTTTACCGCGTGGACGGTGGTCGCGTTCCTGGTACTGGCGTCACTGGTTTATCTTCTGGTACGTCCCAATAAGTACAACAGTAATCAGTTGATGGTTAAGTTGTCCGTCAAATAAGGAGAGAAGAGTATGTGGCCGACGATCATTGTAGCGGCGATCGTGGCGGCGGTGTTCCTAGCCATCATCATCACGGGGATCCGCAATAAAAAGAAGGGGAAAGGCTCTTGTTCCTGTGGTTGTTCCGGATGCGGTATGAGCGATATCTGCCATCCGCAAAATGTCGATAAGTGACTATCTGATGCCATAGAAACAGAACCGCCGTCCGGTCGGACGGCGGTTCTGTGTTTATAAATACAGTTGGTCGGCGTATTCCTTGGGTGAACATCCAAATTCGGTGTGAAAAGCGCGGTAGAAGGTGCGCATCGAGGAGAAGCCGCTTTCCAAAGCACAGTAGGTAATGTCTTTTTTTCCTTCGTGCATCATCGCAACGGCATGCTTCAGCTTCACAATGGTGATATATTTTCCCAAGGTAATGCCGAAGCAAGCTTTAAAATACCGTGAAATATAGCTTTGACTGTAGCCCAAATGCTCGGCGACCGATGAAGGGGAGACGTCGTTTTTATAGTTGTCGGTAAGATAAAACAGGATTCTGGAAGCCAGATCGGTATCGTTGGGCGAATCTGCATCCTCAAAGCGGACTGCGTCCAGGATCACGCCAAGGATGAGATAGATGTACCCGAGTTGAGTCAGCTTACTGATGCTTTCATCCTTCAGCGCTTCATAGTAGCGTTTGACGGTGGTGTAAACGTTTAGGTCAGTAATGAACGGTGTAATAAGCCGTTTTCCCTTCGTGGTGGTAAGAAACTCCTCGCACAAATGAGCGGGAATGAGCAGAGAGGAGGAACGGGAAAAACGAGGAGTTTTGTAGGCGTGAGTATCGTAGCTCAATGCAATAGACATTTCTCCGGCGTGCAGTGTTTGGAACTTGCCGCCGACCAGCATTTCCATTTCGCCCTCGTCCACAAAGTAGATCTCGATCTGCGAGTGGAACTGAAACAAGCATTTGTCATTCCGGTAGGCCTTGAAAAATAAACGGTTATTCCGCTCACGTTCGATGTTGAATCTCGGCTGCATGACGTCCTCCTAAGAAAATGTCAAAAAATGGCACAAAAATAGCGAAAATTGTCATAAAAAGAGCAAAATCTGTATTTTCATTATAGCCAATGATTTCTTGAAAGTCAATATAAAGCCGAGAAAAGTTATGAGTTTGGGTGGGTATCCGCGCATGAAGCA
>JAGBFF010000057.1 GCA_017936615.1 Clostridia bacterium
ACTTCAATTACATACGTCCTGTTCGAAAGCTCAAAAGAAAACCGCCAGTCCAATACAGGATTGAACTGGCAGTTTGATTCTGTTCTTTTTGTGTCTACTAACTATTGACTATTTCACTTCGGCTTGCTCTTTTTCTGTCATTTCGGATTGAAAAAAGAATGGAAACGGGGTATAATACGGGTAGTTTGGTTTGGAGGTAACGCTATGCTGATCGATTTTCACACACACTGTTTTCCGGACGCCATCGCATCACGCGCGGTCGAAAAACTGTCAAATGCCTCCGGAGGACTGTATCCACATACCGACGGCACGGTATCCGGCTTGAAAACATTGATGCAGGGCAGTGGGGTGGATATAGCAGTGGTGCTGAATATTGCCACCAATGCTCATCAGCAGGAAAAGGTGAACGATTTTGCGGCATCTATCAACAACGAAACCGATATGCTTTCGTTTGGCTCGGTGTTTCCTGACAGTCCGGACGTGTTGAATGAACTGGAGCGTATCAAAGCTCTGGGACTCAAGGGCGTTAAGTTTCATCCCGATTATCAGGGGTTTCACGTTGATGATCCGAAAATGAAGCCACTCTACCGTAAGATATCCGAGCTGGGACTGATTACAGTGTTTCACGCCGGATTCGATTACGGCTTTCCGCCTCCCTACGGAGGCACACCGGATAAGATGGTCAAGGCACTGACGTGGTTTGATTCGCCGGTCGTTGCCGCTCATTGGGGTGGTGTCAACTGCAACGAAGATACCTTGCGTTATTTATGTGGTACAGACATCTATTTGGATACCTCGTTCGGCTACTCTATGATGCCGAAATATTACGCCGAAAAGATCCTGGAAAAGCACGGTACTGACAAAATACTCTTTGGTACCGATACCCCGTGGCATACCGCACCGATGGAGATGCGACTGCTGTCCAGTTTGCGGTTGTCCGAGGAAGAAATGGATAGCATTACTCATAAAAACGCACAACGCTTGTTGGGCATATAACAAACGGCTCTTCCGTATTTTTGTACGGAAGAGCCGTTTTTGATAAATTTAAAGATCAGAAAATGCCACCCAGCTTTAGTAAATAGGAGATCAAGAATACCGAGAAAGCGGAAACGAGCGTTGTCCAGACCACCAGTTGGCCCGCGAGCTCGGTATCGCCGTCCATTTCCTGCGCCATCGGGACGCTGGATACTGCCACGGGTGTGGCAAACATCGCCACAAATGCCGCAAAATGCGCACCGTAGAAAGCATTTGAGAAGAAGAGCCACGCTGTTCCAATACCTAAAATCGGCACGAAAACGGTTCGCATTAGCGTTCCAAACAAGATCTCGCGTTTCAGCGAGGCAACGGCAGAAAACTCAAACTGTGCACCGAGCACCAGTAGCGCCAGCGGTGTTGCAAGATTGGAAAGATAGCGCAATACCGTGAACAGCGGCGTGATGTCGGCCAAGCGGAATGTGATACCGGCTTTCATAAATGCGGTACGGATGATCAGAACGCCCACACCGAGGGCAATGCCTTGGATCAGTGGGTTTTTCACGATGTCCAACAGAATTTTCTTGAAGCTTGGTTTTTCACCGTTTCTGCGGAATACGGTCAGGCTGATCACGGCCAGCACATTGAAAAGAGGAATGGCCGCTGCAGAGAGCACCGTGGCGATCATTGCGCCTGCACTGCCGAACAGGGATTCTGCCAACGGAATACCGATGAGCGCATAGTTAGAACGGAAAGACGCCTGCAAGAGTACACCGCGTCGACCGTTGTTCTTTTCCAGCAGAATGACCGCAGGAACAGAAATGCCGAAAATAATCAGTAACGCGATGGCACTGTACGCAATGTATCCGAGATCCATATCGCCGATATCCTGAATGTTATACACGTTCAGAAACAGCATGACAGGTAGAAAGACACGGAAAACCAGTTTATTCATAGCTTTCGCCAGTGAACCGTTGATCAGACCGCCTTTTTTCAAAAGATAACCGATCGCTACCGTTACAATGATGGGGGAAACAGCATTTACAGCGAATAGAAAGGAGTCCATACAATTAACCTCATAATCGTGATAATATTACCAGTCCAGTTCGTTCAGCGAAAGTAATGCACGCGCATAAATGCGCATAGCACGTTGCAAGCGATCCAGCGATACCGCTTCATCGATACCGTGAGCACCGCCGCGACCCTCCGGAAAATCTGTGGGCGGCAGATTGCCGCTCATACCGTACACAAACGCATTCGGTAAGCGATGTGCATAGGTACCGCCGCTCATTAAGTAAGGTTTACCTTCATCGCCGGTGACGCCGTTAGCAACGGCGCACAGCGTTTGTACGATGGGGGAATGGGAGTCGTTGATGTACGGTACAGTGCCGCTGGTGCTGTCATACAGGTCAAAACCATACTTTTCAGCAGCCAGGGATACCCGTTTAACGATCTCCTCATAAGTGATGCCAAGGGGGTAACGGATGTTCAAGGAAAGGATGATATGTCCGTTTTCCTGTGTGATACGATGGGCAAAAACGGTAAGCGGGGACATTTCTGTGTGCGTGGTCGCAATGCCGAGAGTGTGGCCGTGGATCTCTTTGGAAACGATCTTCAGGAACTCAAATACGGTGCGATCGTCCTCAACTAAATCGGCTTCCAGCAATGCCGCAGATAGATTGGTGATCATATTGCCGTTCGGATCGGGATGAGCGCCATGTCGAGGAGGTGTTTCTGCGGTGACGGTAGCACCGCTCACCGTGCACATTGGAAGAGGAGGGAGCACGGTCTTGTCGTCAAAAATCGCTGTTGCGCGCCCCGGCGTTTCCGGTAGCCCTGCGGTCAGGGTGATACCGTGCAGAGGTGCTTTGCTTTTTAATCGCAGAGTCATACCGCCTTTGCCGCCGTATCCTATTGGGAATCCGCCGTCGGGTACCAAGGACAAGCGCGGTGGCGTGCAGACATTGATAAAGCCTTTGGCATCGTCATTGCCGGGCAGACCGACCATATCCTTCATACCGGTTTCTTCGTTACTACCGACGTACAATGCCGGATTATACTTCAGCTTGATTCCAAGCTCCTTGAACATTTTGAGTAGATGGAAGATCACAGCCAACTGCCCTTTGTTATCGGTTGCTCCACGGCCGATGATGCACCCCTCATATTCTACTGCATTATATGGTTCAAAGCGCCAGCCCTCACCTTCAGGTACCACATCGCCGTGCAGCCAAATACCGAGGTCAGGCTGTCCCTCCTGCATCGCAAGGCTGATAACGCCGACACCGTGATCGGTGCAGTGGAACCCGGCTTCCTGTCCCATTTCCAGAACGGTTTCCAGCACCTTGCGCGGTCCATTGCCGAACGGCGCGCCGGGCATTGGCTCACTTTGGACACTTTTGATGTTGGTGAGTTCGATGGTTGTGCGCGCCAGATCGGCACGTGCAGAATCGATCAGCTTGTCGATTTGTGAGAGTAACGATGCATTCATGCGAATGACCACCTTTATTCTAAGATACAAATACAATTTTATCACTATACGGTACATAGGTCAAGTAATGGGTCGACACAAGCGAATAAAAAGTTAAGCGCCCCATGTTCCCGAAAGGAACACAGGGCGCCTTCAAGAGGGGGAGAGAGAATGTCAAAACAATTCGCGTGATGGGATAATTAGGTGCTAAGATCTTCGTCGTTATCCTCGACGGTCGGTTCGCTCTGAATAACCGCAGCGAGTGTCTCGTCGGCAGTCAGGGTAAGCACTTCGAGGAGGGGAGCAGTATACTGTTTCATTCCGTCACCTCCGTCGATTCTGCCGGCTGCGAGCCCATCGTGAGAGACGGACGCAATACAGCGAAATAGTGGCTGGTTGTATCATGGCCGTTTTCATAATATCTGGCGATCAAGAGCTCCAGGCGGTCATCCAAAGCCTTGGTATCGTCTGCGGCGGTGGTCAGCGAGAACAGCTTATTGCCGCCGACGTACATATAGGCAACGTAATCCGTGCTCGACAGACGGCGAACGATGATGTCACCGACGACCAGGTCACCTTCATACACAAAGCGGGTACGATCGTGTGTCCACAGCGACGTGTAGAGTCGCTGGCCGCCGTACAAGGTGGGTGCCACCATGTTGCGGTACACCGTGCCCTCAACCAGGTTGTAGAGGGGATTCGATGAGGTAGAAGCAGAGGCTGCGGTGAAGATGCCGCGATCGCCGAGCGTGATCGTTGCCAGATCGGTGTCAGCCAAGGTAAAGCCAAGGTTGGCACGAGTATAGATCTCATTGGCAAGTTCAATGTTGGTAAGAGTCGTGCCTTCGCTCTTGATAGCGTTGACGGCGTCAATGACAGCAGTCTGTTCTTCGATCGTCAAGGTGTTACCCACCACGATTGCCGGGCAGCCAATGGCTACACCGCCGACAGTAGCCTCTGTCAGGAGCTTCGTGCCGGACGCCGTATCGTCGGCAATGCGCAGCGTGTAGGACACGGTGATCTGCGTATCGGCAGGGATCGTCACATTCCAACTCAATGCATCACCGTTTACCGTAGCAGTACCGGACACATACTCAGTACCGACAGGGATGGTATCCGTGATCGTCAAGGTTTTTGCCTCGGTATTGGTGTTGCGAAGATCGAAGGTGTAGGTTACGGTATCGCCGTTATTCAGGGTGATGCCGGGACGCACCGAGGCGTATTTCTGCGCCACGATACCGGTCAGGTTGTTGATGCGGTTGGTGGTGTTTTCCGGAACGGTTTTGTTCGTGATATCCAAAGGACGTACCAAACAGAACTTAGAAACCTTTGTGCCGAATACGTAGCCGCTGGTAGATTTCGAATTGAAGAAATAATCTTCCACCTGGCCGTAGCGGATGGAGGGCTCTGCAACCTCACCGGTGTAGTAGCTGTAGCTGGAACCGGTGCTGTGGATCATTTTGCCATTGCCGATGTACATCATCACGTGGCCGCTGTCGTCAGTACCGTTGTTGTCAGTATCACGCAACACGATCATCAGGTCACCCGGCTGCAGGAGATTCATAAAGGTGTCGTGGATCTCTTTCATTTCTTCTTCCGTGTGTACGTCGGTAACGGCACGGGTGAAGAGGAATTTTTGCGAACCGTTATTCGCCGAAGCACGCACCATATTGAAGGTGGTGTACATATTGTCCGGTAGGGAATAGCCAAGACCGAAGTAGTAGGAGTCGTTACAGAAGGCGGCGCAGTTGGTATACTTGATATACTCGTACGTTGCATCCTCCGGAGCGTCCTCGTGCAGGCGCCAACGGTATTCGTCAGCAAGCTTGGTATCGTCATACTGGACCTTTTCACCACGCATCAGGAAGGCTTCTGCCGTTTTGATAACCGCTTCCTGACGTTCGTTCAGCACGTCAGGATCTGCATAAGGATCGGTCAAACCGGTGTTCAGGAACTTCGAACGGGGACGGATGACAGCATAGCTTTGTGACGTAGTCAGCGTATTGAGCAGCGCGCTATCAGCTTTTTCCGTGCCTCCGGTGGACTTGACCTTCATCAAGCCGGTGTCGCAATAGACGTAGACCGAGACGGTGCCGTTATTCTTAACAAGGAGGACGTCGCCGATCATAAGGTCACTTTCCTTAACCGATGCGGCAGGCTCACCCTTGATACCGTCGATTGCACCGGAGACAGCAGTGCCGCCGTACAAGGTCGGAGCAACAGCGTCCAGATAGGTCGCATCGCCGGTGATAATGCTGTTCAAAACCGTGGCAGGCGTGCTGGTAGAGAAAGCAGACAGAGAGTTAGTATAGGCCACATAATATGCCCAGTATACAAACTTCAGTCCGGTGTACGACGAATCTGCCAGCGCTTTCATTGCGGTGTTGAAATACTTCGCATCGAAGCTGTTGACGGTACGCTCAATGTACAGCGTGCTGTCACCCGTAATCGTTTCGTTGCCGATCTGTGTATCGGTAGCGACAACCGAGCCGCCGTCGCACAGCGCAATATCGTTGGCGATCTGCACGGTATAGGTGAGAGTTTTCGTCTCGTTGGCGGCAAGCTCTACCGTCCATACCGCATATTTGCCGATCAGTTCATCCGCGCCGCTGAGGTAGGTGGTGTTGAGGGGGATCGGCTCAAACACGGTGACCGTACCGGCCGTCTCACCGGTGGTTACGTCGATCTGATAGGTGATCTTCTCACCGGGAGCGACCGTATGCGCAATAGGGGTCCAACAGGATTTTTCAGCAGTCACACCGTCCACGGTCTGCACAGGGGGCAGGATCGGAACGACAGCGCTGATGCTATTGGTGATCTCGTCAAATTCCAAAGTGATGATCGACTCGTCGGCCGCCTGCAGACGGATGTAGCCACGAGCCGTGTAGAAGCGGTCGTAGTGCTTCGTCATCATCACCGAAGCAAAGTCGATGTAGGAATCGGTGTAATCCACCAGCTTGAACACACCGCTATCAGCGGTATAGGATTTGCTGACCCACATTTTATTGACGCCGCTGGTGGCTGCATTGGCCACGGCGTTTTCATAGGTCAGCTCCACTGTGCTCTGCTCACGCTTGAGCAGGGAGCCGAGCTCCAACACCGTATACTCAACACCGCCGTAGGTCACGGTCAAGGTGTTGGTTTTGGCGTCGAACTTGTTTGCCAAATTCAAACGGGTGAGGAAGCGGATGCCGTCATACACAGGCTCGTCGTTCTCGTCAACAACGTAGTGGAACGAGGTACCAATGGTGTTGGCGGCGAAGTTTTGCTCAGTAGTCGGGATAAATTCAGCTGTCAGCGTGACCTTTTCCTCCGGCATGACGAACTGGAAGGTATTGCCTGCCGATTCACGACCGAACTCGGGGCGCGTCTCCCACGTTTCGTTCAGGACACGCACCACGGTACCGTCCTTCTTGGTATATTTCAGCGAACCGGGAACCATAATATAGCCGTCCTCGGGGGTAACGGTGACGGTGACGATATCGTCAGGCTGGACCGTGCCGAACACAGCATCCGAAGAAACGGTGCCGTTTTCGATCTCTACGTCGGGGGTAACCGCCAAGAACTCATTGTGCACCGTAACGGTGCAGGTGACGTCCTCCAACAGACCGGACTTCGCTGTGATGGTGGTCGTACCGGCAGACAGTGCGGTGATCTTACCGTTCTTGTCCACGGTGGCAACCGCTTCATTGCTGCTTGACCACTCTATACGGTTGAAGGTCGCACCTTCGGGCGATGCGGTAAAGGGGAGAGTAACGGTGTCACCGACTTCAAGGTCAACTTTGGTTGTACCAAGCTCAATGGATTCCGCCGTACCAAGTTCATAGAAGGAGATGTTATCGAAATAAATCGGCTCGGTGGTGGAACTGTTACCGAAACCGAGAATATAGTTTCGGTTGATAGACGCCTTCGTCTCAAAATAGAACTCATAATGCTTCCATTCGTTTGCATTCGGCGTGACCCACTGCCAGCCGGAGGTATTATAAGAAGACTTACTGGAGCCGAACACCGTTCCGTAAGAGCTGGATGTCGTGAAGGCTTTGACCTCGCCGGTATTGCCCTTGACATCAAAAGCGATCACGTACTTTTTACCGGGGTTGGCAGGAAGGTAGTAATAATATTTAGCAGTTGTAGTACCGGCGGGAATCTTGAGCATATGATTACCGTCGGTATCTTCAACGACCAAGCGTGTGGTAGAATTGATGAGTTCTTTCGTCCACTTCGTTGTGTTATGTGCAACCGACTCAAAGTCGCCGCCGGAAACAATATCGCCGTCAAAAGCAACGGTTACCTTACACGAATGACTTTCTCCGGCAGCATTGGTCGCCGTGATGATGGCGGTTCCGTCAGCGCCGACAACCGAATAGAACAGACCGGTGGAAGAATTACTGATCTTAACTACATTCGTGTTGCTGGATGTCCATGTCAGCGATTCGGCGTACGCTTTTCCGTCGACGGTGAGCGCAGGTACAGCCGCATACATTGTATAGTCGGTAATGGAAGGACCGATATACAACTCGTGTTTAGCCAATTTAAAGGTGTCAGATGCCGACACGTTGGAAACCGTAACTGCGCATGCAGCGGAGAAATCGCCGACGGTAGCAACGATCGTTGCCGTACCGCCGCTTACGGCAGTGACTGTACCGTTTTCTACGGTGGCGACTGTTTCGTCACTGGATTTCCAGGTGGGTTCGCCTTCTAGCTCAGCACCTTCGGGAAGAATCGAAACAGCCAGCGTTTCCTTATCGCCAACGTTGAGTTCCAATTCGGTCTTGTCAAAAGCAATGCCGGTAGCGGCTACCTTGGTTACCGTGACTTCGCAGGTGGTGGACAGCAAACCACATTTTGCGGTGATCGTTGCCGTGCCGGGAGCGACAGCGGTGATCAAACCGTTTTTATCCACCGTAGCAACCGCTTCGTTGTTGGTGGACCACTGTGCACGGTTCAGCGTAGAATCGGCAGGGGAGGCGGTCAGCGTCATCTGGGAGGTTTCACCCTCCATCAGCGTCAGCGTCTCGGCATTCATTGCCACCGACTCCGCCGTGCCGACCTGATACATCGAAACATTATCGATGTAGATCGGATTGGTATTGGTGCCGCTGGAAATGTTCATATTGCCGAAGCCCAGTATGTAGCTGCGGTCGAATGAAGAACCGGTAGTGAACTTATAAGAGTAGCGTTTCCAACCATCCGCCTTGGGCGTAGCGTATTTCCATCCATTGCTGGTGGTACCGCTCAAATATAACGGCTTGATCTCACCGGTATCGCCTTTAATATCGAAGGAAACGACGTATGTTGTGTTGGCGGCACCCGCCAGGTTTGCATAGAACAAATCAGACAACCCGGCAGGGATCATCAGGCAATTGTTGCCGGTTTCTTCTGTGATGACCTCGCCTTTGCCGGACTTAATAATACTGTTCGTCCAGCGATTGGTCTGGTGAGCGACGCCCTCGAAATCACCGCCGGAAATACGTTCGCCGTCCCAGGCAACCGTAACCGTGCAGGAATGACTTTCACCGGCGGCGTTGGTTGCCGTGATGATAGTGATACCTTCAGCAGCTGTGACGATTCTGCCGTTAGTGGCATTTACGGTAGCCACGGAAGTTTTGCTAGAGGTCCAGGTCAAGGCCTCTGTGTAGGGTTGGCCGTCAAGTTTCAGCGCCGGCGCCGCACCGTACACGACGTAGCCGCCGCTGTCTTTGGGCGCCAGATACAGTTCATCGTACATTAGCTTGAAGGTGTCGCCTTCCGCCGCTACCGGCAGCACGAGACCAGCGATGGTGCAACTTAAAAGCAGTACCAGTGCCGTCAGCGATGGCAAGAACTTTTTGAATGGTTTCACACCAATCTCTCCTTTAGCTCCTTTTTAAAGTATGAGGTTAAGCACAGTATAGCAGGTCGAAATATATTTGTCGTGCCAAAAAGAGGGATATTTGTGCCAATTTTTGATTATTTATCGAAGTTTTGTGTTGACTGATTCTAATTCTGTACCAAACCACCTGCAACAAGTAACATTCAGCGCTCGCAAGCGTTGCAGTTAACAGCCGCCACGCAACTGTTAACACGGGTGTCGATTTGAGTGCGGCAGGAAAAGCAAAAAAACAAAGGACCGCCGAGAGGCGATCCTTTGTTTTTGGCTCCCCCAGTTGGACTCGAACCAACGACACCGCGGTTAACAGCCGCGTGCTCTACCGACTGAGCTATGAGGGAATGTAGGTGGGGAAGAAATCCCCACAGATGGTGACCCGTACGAGATTCGAACTCGTGTTGCCGGCGTGAGAGGCCGGAGTCTTAGGCCACTTGACCAACGGGCCGAATGGTACACCATCAGGGACTCGAACCCTGGACACCCTGATTAAGAGTCAGGTGCTCTACCAACTGAGCTAATGGTGCGTGTCA
>JAGBFF010000058.1 GCA_017936615.1 Clostridia bacterium
CAACGATGAAATGAAGGGTCGCATCATCGGCCGTGAGGGTCGTAATATTCGTATGATCGAAACGCTGACCGGCGTGGACCTGATCATTGACGATACCCCGGAAGCGATCACGCTGTCCGGTTTCGATCCGGTTCGCCGCGAGATCGCGCGCATCGCCTTGGAGCGTTTGATCTCCGACGGACGTATTCATCCCGCCCGCATTGAGGAAATGGTAGAAAAGGCTCGCCGTGAGGTAGAGGCTACCATCAAATCCGAGGGTGAACGCGCAATCTTGGAAACCGGTCTGCGCGGTATCCATCCGGAGATCGTTCGTTTGCTTGGCCGTCTGCGTTATCGTACCAGCTACGGTCAGAATGTGCTGAACCACTCCATGGAAGTGGCGTTCCTTTCCGGTATTATGTCAAGCGAACTGGGGTTGGATCCCGAGATCGCGCGCCGCGCCGGCTTGTTGCATGATATCGGCAAGGCTGTCGATCACGAGATCGAAGGCTCACACATTGAGATCGGTGTGGATATCGCCCGTAAGTACAAGGAAAGCGAAGCAGTGGTTCACGCCATCCACGCTCATCACGGCGACGTGGAGGCTACCACCATCGTTGCGTGCCTGGTGCAGGCTGCTGACGCTATCTCGGCAGCGCGTCCGGGTGCCCGCCGCGAAAATCTCGAAAACTACATCAAGCGTCTGGAGAAGTTGGAAGAGGTTGCTAACGAGTTTGAAGGCGTTGAGCGTTCCTTTGCCATTCAGGCCGGTCGTGAGATCCGCATCATCGTTCGCCCCGAGGTCGTCAGCGACGATAAAATGTCGTTGCTTGCGCACGAGATCGCCAAGAAGATCGAGGATAATTTGGATTATCCCGGTCAGATCAAGGTCAACCTCATCCGCGAAAATCGTGCGGTCGATTACGCGAAGTAATACGTATCAAACGCGAACGGTGTCCCGCTTGTCGGGACACCGTTTGTACTACTTTCAGAAAAGGAAGTCGCTATGAATATTTTGTGTGTTGGTGACGTGGTCGGATCGGCGGGCTGCCGCCACTTGGAATCGGTGCTGCCGACGATCAAGCGCCAGTATGCGGTGAATGTGTGTATCGTCAACGGGGAGAACTCCGCCGACGGAAACGGCATTCTGCCTACGTCGGCAAAATCGCTGTTTCAGTTCGGTGCCGACGTTATCACGACGGGAAACCACGTGTTTCATCGCCGTGAGATCTACGACACACTGGATGAAAATATCGGTATCATTCGCCCGGCGAATTTTCCGCGCACCGCTCCCGGTAGCGGCGTGTTTATCGTCGATAAAGGTCGGTGCCAGGTGGCGGTTATCAATCTGATGGGACAGGTGTATATGGACACGTTGGCGTGCCCGTTTGAAACACTGGATGCGTTGCTTGCCGATCCGTCGCTTCCGCGTTGCCGCATCGTGGATTTTCATGCGGAGGCGACAGCTGAAAAAAAGGCACTCGCGTATTATGCCGATGGTCGCGTAACGGCGGTCGTCGGAACACACACGCACGTGCAAACGGCGGATGAGCAGATTCTGCCGAACGGCACGGGTTTTATCAGCGATATCGGTATGACCGGTCCCATACGCTCGGTGTTGGGTATTCGTCCTGAGTTGTCGATTGAAAAAATGCGCGGCAAGCTGCCGGTGCGTTTTGCGGTTGCCGATGGGCCCTGCCGTATGGATGCGGTGTTGCTGTCGGTTGATCCCTCCACCGGTAAAACAACGGCTATTGAACGCTTGGGGATCGTGTAAAAGCTCTTGCGTTTTTGCTGAAAAAATGGTACACTGATTATAGGTATCCGTCCGGGTATGTTTCGCTCGTTTTCGGTCACACTAGTTTCCGGAGGCGATACCATGTCGAGCAACAAATCGAAGAGTACGGATACCGAAGAAAAGCGCCCGTCCCAGGTTCTGCAGCAGGATTTGAAGGATGTGGTAGAAAACGGATCTGTTACCACCGATGACGGTAGGCACGTCATCCATTGCCTGACGATCATCGGGCAGATTGAGGGGCACTACGCCTTGTCCGGCGAGAATAAGACCACGAAGTACGAGCACGTACTGCCGCAGTTGGTGGCGATCGAGGAGAGCCGTGATATTCAAGGTCTCCTTATCCTGCTCAACACTGTTGGCGGGGATATCGAAGCAGGACTTGCTTTGGCAGAGTTGATATCCGGGATGACCAAGCCGACAGTATCACTGGTGCTGGGCGGTGGTCATTCCATCGGTGTGCCGTTGGCGGTTTCTGCTAAGCGCTCGTTTATTGCACCGTCCGCCACCATGACGATCCATCCCGTACGGATCAACGGGCTGGTGCTCGGTGTTCCACAGGCTTTTTTGCATTTTCAGCGTATGCAGGAGCGGATCATCCGCTTTGTTACCGATCATTCGCATATCACACACGATACCTTTTCGCAGCTGTGTATGAACACCGATGAAATGGCTACGGACATGGGGAGCGTGTTGGACGGTAAGGCTGCCGTGGAGGTTGGCTTGATCGATCAGCTCGGTTCTTTGTCCGAGGCACTGAAGGCGTTGCACGAAATGATCGACAGTCAGTAAATCTTGCCGCATTTTGCGGTACTACATACGGAGAGGTGGGTCACGGGGTGGCTCAAAAGCGACGGACTACAAAAAAGAAAACAAGTACAGCTGCCAAAGGTGGCGCTAAGCATGGCAAGAGCACGGCTGCTGTGGCCAATACCAATCGCCAGACCAAGGCACTTCTGCTGTTCGTGCTTGCCATTTTAATGCTGTGCCTGGCGATTATTCGTACCGGCAGCGTGTGGGGGCAGCTGCGTGAAATATTACTGGGCTTCTTTGGACTCGGTGCGTTTATCGTTCCGTTCTTGGTAGGATACATAGCCGTTATCTGCGCTTTGGAAAAACCGTCGGCAAAGGCCAAAGCATGGGTCTGGAAACTGAGCATTCTGCTGTTGCTGCTGAGTACGGCGGTACATATCTTTGTATGGGATATTTCGGGCCGTTCTTATGATCAGGCGTTGATCGCCGCGTACCGTGCAGGGACTGTTCCCGGCGGTGCCGGTGCGTTCGGAGCACTGCTCGGCCACTGGTTGGAGCAGTGGTTTACCGACATCGGCGCCAAGGTCATCATCATTCTCCTTTTGTTTGTATACTTTATGGTCGTGACAGGAACGACCGTTATTACGCTGCTAAAAACGCTTTGGAAGCCGGTTAACAAGACCAAGGAGAAAATTGAAACGGTTGTGGAAACCGGTCGTAAGCGCCGGGAAGCGAAGATCGACGTTGAGCTGGATGGGTATGAGGAGCCGGCGGTTGAAGTGCAGCCGGAGTCCGAAGTTCCCGAAGAGGAGCCGGCGGCTGAAGAAGTGAGCGCTGCGGCATTTGGTAAGGTTGCTGCCGGTGTGGCTGCCGTAGACGAAGCCGTCCCCCGCGTGGATGAGCTGCTCTCTTCCGTGCAGGAAGAGGAGCCGGCGGAAGAGGCTGGCGAAGAGGAGTTCATTCCTGAAGAAAAGCCTGAGCCGCTTGAGCCTGCCGAGTATCGCTACCCGCCGCTGTCGCTGCTGAATGAAACAAAAGGTGCAGACCATGCGGCGGCCGCCAAGGAGCAGAATTCCACGGCAGAGCTGCTGACCCAGACCTTGCGGGAATTTGGCGTGAATGCCAAGGTGATCGACGTTTCTCGCGGTCCCACGGTTACACGGTATGAACTGCAACCCAGCGCCGGTGTTAAGATCAGTCGTATCACCGGCTTGGCGGATGATATTGCACTGCGGTTGGCAACGACCGGTGTGCGTATCGAGGCACCGATCCCCAACAAAGCGGCCGTCGGTATTGAGGTACCGAACCGCGTGTCGGGCTCGGTCGGTTTGCGCGAGTTGATCGATTCCCGCGAGTTCTCCGCAGCGGAAAGCAAGCTGACGGTAGCTCTCGGCCGCGATATTGCCGGTCAGATCGTGTTGGCCGATCTTGCAAAAATGCCCCACCTGCTGATCGCCGGTACTACCGGCTCCGGTAAGTCGGTGTGCACAAACTCGATGATTCAAAGCATTCTGTTCCGTGCACGACCGGATGAGGTGAAGATGCTGCTTATCGACCCGAAACAGGTTGAATTCGGTATCTACAACGGTATTCCGCATCTGCTCACACCGGTCGTAACCGATCCCCGTAAGGCGGCCGGTGCGCTCGGTTGGGCGGTCAACGAAATGCTGCGCCGTTATCAGTTGTTTTCTGCGAACAATGTGCGTGATATCGGTACATATAATGAAATGGCGCGCGCCAACGAGACGATGGAACGGTTGCCGCAGGTGCTGATCGTGATCGATGAGTTGGCGGACTTGATGATGGTTGCCGCCAATGCAGTGGAAAGCAACATCTGCCGTTTGGCGCAGATGGCGCGTGCTGCCGGTATGCATCTGGTCATTGCCACGCAACGCCCGTCGGTGGACGTTATCACCGGTCTGATCAAGGCGAATATTCCGTCTCGTTTGGCGTTAACGGTGGCTTCCGCGGTGGATTCCCGTACCATCTTGGATGCGGGCGGTGCGGAGAAGCTGCTTGGCAAGGGCGATATGCTGTTTATGCCCGTTGGCTTTGCCAAACCCATGCGTGTGCAGGGTTGCTTTGTCGGTAACCGCGAGGTGGAGGCCGTGGTAGATTTCCTGAAGTCCACCGAGTCACAGCAGTACGACGAGGCGGTCGAGCAGGAGATCATCCGCTTGGCGCAAACAACCGAGAAAACAAGTAGTCGCGGTGACGCTGATGATGACGAAGGGGATGCCGGCAGTGGCGACGAGATGCTGCCGCAGGCGATCGAGGTCGTTGTGGAGGCCGGTATGGCGTCCACATCCTTACTACAGCGCAAACTGCGCTTGGGTTATGCTCGCGCAGGCCGCATTATTGATGAGATGGAGACGCGCGGTATTATCGGTCCTCACGAGGGCAGCAAACCGCGTCAGGTGCTGATCACGCGTCAGCAGTGGCTGGAAATGAACATGAACCGGCCGGATGACGAAGAGTAATGGCAGGCAAACACGATTGCCGTATAGTTGCAGTGCTGCGCCGTGTTTTGGTCGTTATATTGGTGCTACTGCTCATCGGCAGTGCGCTGATCACGGCAAACGATGCTGCTGGTCTGAATCTTCTTCCTACGTGGCGCGAGTTGTTCGCTATCGTCGGCTTGGCAGACGAGCCGCTATCACCCGATGCATTGCGCGTGACGTTTTTCGACGTTGGAAATGCGGATTGCACGTTGATTCAAAGCGGCGGGAAAGCCGTGCTGATCGATGCCGGAGAACACAAAACGGCGAATGATGTGGTGGAGCAATTACGGCTGTCCGGAGTAGAGTCACTGGACTATGTTATTGCTACCCACGCGGATGCAGATCATATCGGTGGTATGGAAGCCCTGATTCGTGAATTGGAGATCGGCACGTTTCTGATGCCGTCGGTATCGGAAACGGAAGAGGCTCATACGCAGGTCTACAACTCGATGATCACTGCGTTGGAGCGAAAAGGGATCCCGGTAGCGGATGCCTGTTACGGCTTCGACTGTTCTCTTGGCGATGCACGGTTGGAGATCCTTAGCGGTCGTCATGCGCATGGGGATGAGAACGAAAGATCGGTTATTTGCCGCTTGCGCTTTGGTGCGCATACGTTTTTGCTGATGGGTGACGCCGGAATTGAGACAGAAAATACGCTGATTTTGGATGGTGCGGATATCCGGGCCGACGTACTCAAGGTCGGTCATCACGGCAGCAATACATCAACCGGTTCTCGGTTTATCCGTGTGGTTGAACCTCAATATGCCGTCATCACCTGCGGCGTCGATAATTCGATGGGGCATCCGCACAAGGATACATTAAAAACGCTGAAGGAGCATGGCGTTACGGTATACCGCAGTGACCATCACGGGAACATCGTGTTCACCAGTGACGGAACGAACCTGTCGGTGACCACACAACGGTAGGATTTCCTGCCAAACTTGGAAGATCAACAGGCATCTGCCTGTGGTCGATATAGCGCGATCGGTAAAAACGACGTGCAAAACGCATCGGCGGCAACAGCGGCTGAGCGTAAAAAAGAAAGGATGGTAACACATGAAAAAGGTACTGGCTATCATTGCGGCTCTGGCTGCGATCGGCGGCGCACTGTGGCTCATTATGCGCAAGCTGAAGGAGCGTAAGCTTCTGATGTCCGAAGAGTTTGATGATGAGGAAACCATCGTCATCGAAGACGACGAAGAGGCTGCGGCTGAGTAATGATAGGGGAAACCCTATCACGCACGGCGTTACTGCTGGGTGAGGAGGCTGTAGAGCGCCTCGCCGGCAGCCGTGTGGCGGTGTTTGGCATCGGCGGTGTCGGCGGCCATACGGCGGAAGCCTTGGCGCGCAGCGGCGTTGGTGCGTTGGATCTGTTCGACAACGATACGGTGTCGCTGTCCAATATCAACCGCCAGATCGTGGCGTTGCACAGCACCGTCGGTCGGCCCAAGACCGAGGTGATGGCGGAGCGCATTCGCGACATTCGTCCGGAAACGATCGTGACTGAGCACCGTTGCTTTTTTCTTCCGGAAAACGCAGGGGATTATGATTTTTCGCAATATGATTTTATCGTGGACGCAGTGGATACGGTGTCTGCTAAAATTGCTATTGTCGAAAAAGCACGGGAGGCAGGCGTGCCGGTCATCAGCTGTATGGGGACGGGGAACAAGCTTGACCCATCGCTGTTGCAGCTGACTGACATCGCGAAAACCTCCGGTTGTCCGTTGGCGCGTGTGGTGCGTCGTGAGTTGCGGGCGCGTGGGATCGAGCATCTGCAGGTGCTGTATTCCACTGAACCGGTGCAGCCGCACCGTATGACTGCTACGGAAACAAAAGGTGCACATCCTGTACCGGGGAGCACGGCGTTTGTGCCTTCGGTCGCCGGATTGATGATCGCCGCGGAAGTCGTGCGAACACTTGCAAAAACCGAATGAACAAAAGCCCCCATCCGTGAGGATGGGGGCTTTGCTCGTGTTGTTAACAGCCGCAGTGGTCGTCGCCCTTGGGCGGGAAGAACTCGTCTACGGGGAAGCACATTTTCTTGAAGATGTCGCAGGGGTTTTCAGTGTTGGCGCAGCATTCCTTGGCAGGCATACAGAAGTCGTAGATCGGCATTAGCATCTGTACGTTGCGGATGAGCTGAACGATGGTGAAGATGCCGAGCGACACCAGCACCAGCTTCTCGCAGTTCTCTACGAAGTTCCCACCGTATTCCTCGCATACGCAGGCGGGAATGCAGGACGATGCACAATCACACTTGCAGCCACAATCGCAACGCTCCACCAAGCGTGCCGACAGTACCACGGGTTCGGCAACCTGTACGCAGCAGCGCGGCATATTGCGCGTGGTCTTCTCCTGGTGACGATCGCAGTTTTCGGGGGTGAACTCGCTGGTGAACACCTTGACGTTGCCTTCGCTGCCAAAGAGGATGACCTTCTTTTGGAAGATCGCTACACCGCGGACGATGCAGCAGCCGGTGCCGTGGCCCGAATAGACCTCAAGTGTGACCCCGAAGAAGAAGGTGATGTCACAGGAATAATAGCCCCGATTGAAGGGGAGTGCCTCGACATCAATGTAGGTGTTGATGACTTCCGCTTTCTTGGCGCGGATACTGACAGCGTGGTCGATGATCATCTGATCCCGTTCGGTGAAGAACAGGCGCAGATCCTCCAGGCAGTCCTTGTCGGAGCAGCTATCATAGACGCGGCCGGCATCCACACAGACGGCTTCTTTACAACCGTTGTTTGACGCATATCTGTTGTTATCCGCCATAAAGATCCTCCTATGTCACATGATGGGGTGCTGCCGTAAGACAGAACCCTTCACTGCCATCATATGACACAGGAGGTGTTTTGTGCTTATAGTTTGGTCAGTTTGGCAAAGGTTGCCATAATCTTTTTGGTGCCGACCTGATCGAAATGAATGGTCAGAAGCAGATCGTTCCCCATTGGCTGCACCTTTTCGATGCGGCCGGTGCCGAAGGTCTTGTGGCTGACAGTGTCACCTGCCTGCCAGTTACCGACAGCGGCCGCCTTGGATGCGGTCGGCTTTGAGACCGAGATACCGCCACCCCGTGCTTCGTCGCCCGTGCGTGCACGGTAGGTTGAGGAGGGGACGGCGGGCACACTGCGTTCGGATGTAAAGCTTCGGTGATAACCACTGCTTTCGCTGCCGAAGCTGCTGCGGAAGCTACCGTATGCAGGCGATTGTTCGTGCACCTCCAGCAGTGCCGTAGGCATCTCCTGCAAAAAGCGGGAGGGACGGTTGCGGGTGGTGGAGCCGTACAGCATACGACTGCGGGCATGGGTGATGTACAGCTCCCGTTTGGCACGGGTCAGTGCCACATAGCACAGACGGCGATCCTCCTCCAATTCTTCGGGACGGAACATCGTTTGCATACCGGGGAAAATGCCATCCTCAAACCCTGGAAGGAATACCACGGGGAATTCCAGACCCTTTGCTGCGTGCATCGTCATCAGCACCAGCGTATCGGCACCGGCATCGTAGTTGTCAACGTCGGTCATTAAGGCCGCTTCTTCCAAGAAGCCGAACAAGGAGGGGAGTTCCTCTTCGCTGTTTTCCTCGTAAGTACGAATGTTAGATGCCAATTCCTTTAGTGCTTCGACACGTTCTTCCTCCAAGGGACCGGCCATTTCCCACATAGCGAGGTAACCGGTTTTTTCCAACAAGGACATATACAGAAGGTGGAGAGACGTTTCGCCGCTTTGCAATTCCTCGCGCAGAGCATCCATCGTTTTGATAAATTCCAGAATGCGACCGGAGGCACGGCTGATAGCAGCATATTCGTCAGCGTGGGAAAGGACATCGTATAGTGAGATGCCTTGCTCTTCTGCCAACGCGGCCGCCTTATCCAGCGTGGTGTCACCGATGCCGCGCTTTGGCTCGTTGATGATGCGGCGTAGGCTGATGCTGTCTGTGGGATTGCACAGCACTCGCAGATAGGCAACGGCATCACGGATTTCTTTACGGTCATAGAAGCGGTGACCGCCGAGGATACGGTAGGGAATGCCGCTTTTGATCAATGAGCGCTCGATGGCGTTGGATTGCGCGTTGGCGCGGTACAGCACCGCCATATCGCGGTATTTGCTGCCGTCAGCGACCTTATCCAGCACCGTGCGGGCGATAAAGCGTCCTTCTTCATCCTCGTTTTCCAACGTGTGAAGCTGCAGCAATTTACCTTTGCCGTTTTCGGTCCACAGCGTTTTTGCTTTGCGGTTTTGGTTCTTGGCAATGACTGCGTTAGCAGCGTCCAATATATTTTGTGTAGAGCGGTAGTTCTGCTCCAAACGGATGACAGTGCAGGGGGAAAACTGTTCCTCAAAGCTTAATATATTCTCGATCGTAGCACCACGGAATTTATAAATACTTTGATCGTCGTCGCCAACAACGCAAAGGTTGCGGCTTTTTTGCGCCAGCAGGCTGACAAAGCGGTACTGGGCATGGTTGGTGTCCTGATACTCGTCGATCATCAGGTAACGGAAGCGGTTCTGATATTTCTGCAGCACGTCCGGCTCGGTTTCAAACAGCTCTACGGTTTTTGACAGCAGGTCATCGAAATCCATCGCATCGGCATCGTGAAGCCGCTTTTGATATAAACGGTAGCAGTCAGCAACCTTTTTCAGGCGAAAATCGCTCCCTGCCTGGGCAGTAAACTCCTCGGGTGAGAGCAGACAGTCCTTGGCACGGCTGATCTCGCCCAAGATCGCCTTGTGTCCCAGCACACGTTCCTCGACGCCGAGTGATTTCATACAATCTTTCATAAGCCGGCGGCTATCGTCGGTATCGTAAATGGTAAAATGCGACGAATAGCCAAGAGAAGCACCGTCTTGACGCAAAACGCGGGCGCAGAACGAGTGGAAGGTGCCGGCCATAACCTGACGGCCCTCCTCGCCGAGCATGGTCTCCAAACGGTCCTTCAGCTCGCCGGCAGCCTTATTTGTAAAGGTGATGGCGAGAATACGCCACGCCGGGCAGGGATCAACCGCGCACAAAGCGTCCAAACCGCTGTCGGCAGGCAGCTCGCCGCTTGCGTAGCGACGCAGGGCATCCAGCGCGCTGTCCGACAAAAACGGCGGAATTTCGGTACTATGATAGGCGTTACCGAAACGCACCAAATTGGCAATACGGTTGACCAAGACGGTGGTTTTGCCGCTGCCTGCGCCCGCGAGGATGAGTAACGGCCCTTCAGTTTGAAACACAGCTGCACGCTGGGGGGCATTCATGCGTGAAAAAACTCGCTCCAACGCCTGGCGACGCAGAGAAAGATAGGTTGAGGTATCCATAGGTATCATCCTCCAAAAAGGGCGTGGAGTTCATCCACGCCCTCATCGAATACAAGTGATTAACCGAACAGTGTCAGCAGCACACCGGCGGCAACGGCGGAACCGATAACACCGGCAACGTTGGGACCCATAGCGTGCATCAGCAGGAAGTTGCTCGGGTTTTCTTGCTGACCCACTTTTTGCGCCACACGTGCCGCCATCGGAACAGCCGACACACCGGCAGAGCCAATCAGCGGGTTGACCTTTCCGCCACTAAAGAAGTACATGAGCTTACCCAGCAGCACACCACCGGCAGTGCCCATAGCGAACGCAATCAGGCCGAGGCAGATGATGAGCAGCGTTTTGGGCTGCAGGAAGGTGTTGGCGTTGGCGGTCGCACCAACGGTGACACCCAGCAGAATGGTGATGATATTCATCAGCTCGTTCTGCGCAGTCTTGGTAATACGCTCCACCACACCGCTTTCGCGGAACAGGTTACCCAGCATCAGCATACCAATGAGAGGAGCAGCACTGGGAAGCAACAGCACACACACCGCCGTGACAAAGATGGGGAAGAGGATCTTCTCGGTCTTGGACACGGTGCGGAGCTGTGTCATTACCACGGAACGTTCTTTCTTGGTGGTCAAAGCGCGCATGATTGGCGGTTGAATGATAGGAACGAGCGCCATATACGAATAGGCGGCTACCGCAATTGCGCCAAGGAGATGCGGAGCGAGCTTGGAGGTCAAATAGATTGCCGTCGGGCCGTCCGCACCACCGATGATAGCGATGGAAGCAGCCTCCTGATTGGTGAAAGCGATACCCAGATCCTCGGCGAAGGGAAGCATACCAAACAGGCTGGCGCCGAAGAAGGTGGCGAAAATGCCGAGCTGTGCTGCGGCACCCAGCAGGAAACTCTTGGGGTTGGAAAGCAACGGGCCGAAGTCGGTCATACAGCCGATGCCGAGGAAGATCAACGGCGGGTAGATACCGAACTTAACACCCTGATACAGATACCAGAACAGGCCGCCCTGCTCGAAGTGCTGCCACTGTGGCACCACAAAATGGCGATTGCCTTTCGCATCTTCCACGATCTTGTAATAGTCGTCCCCAGACTTGTAAACATCTGTTTCAACGCCGTTAACATCCATTTTTACGATGTTTTTTTCGTTAGAATCATCGATTTCAAATTCCGTGATCGAAACGGGATAGACCTGTTCGTAGGTGCCGGAAATATAGGCGATCTGCTCCTCGTGAGTAAACGGTACCAGTGAGTTCTGCTGGGGATCCATCACGCCGCCGAGCGGCAGATTGACGAGCAGCATACCGAATGCGATGGGGAGTAGCAACAGCGGCTCATACTTTTTCTTGATTGCTAAAAATAGCAGTACACAAGCGATGCCGATCATGATGAGGTTTTTCCAGCCGCCGTTTTCAAAATTCAACAAACGGGCAAAACCGGATTCTTCCCAGATCTGGGCAATAGCATCCCACAAGTTCATAGTTACGATCCCCTCCTATTAAAACGGCTGCGTGTTATCAGCGATACCGGCAGCGGCCCAAACAGGGCGCGCGCCTTGCGAACGGGCGGGGCTGATACGGCGCACGGCATAACGGGTGGCACCGTCCGACATCGCAGCAATCGCGGCGGCGATCACAGCAACGACCTCCTCCGGAACACCGTCATCGACGGCGGGGGCAGGGGCTGGCTGTTTGATCGGCTTCGGTGCAGGAGCGGGCTTTGTCGCAGCGGGTTTATGTGAACCGGCACGGGCAACAACACCGAACAACCAGAAAACGAACGTGAGAACCAGCAGTACGCCGAACACAACGACAACGCCGATGAGCACGGTCATACCGGCATCGGCAAGCAGATTGCCAGCTTGCAACAATAATGTGGAAGACATCGTGAAAGACCCCATTTCTTCGTTACGCGAAATTCAAAAACCAATTCTCGCCCACAATAATTTAATAAGTATAGTATAGCGCAAACTGTGTGGTTTTGCAACGATTTCCTAAAAAAATCCACAGATTTTCGGCCAAAAAAATTGAAATTGCGGCGGGTATCTGCTATACTGTTAGGCAAAGGGGAAATGACTATGAAATACATTGTATTATTGTGTGACGGTATGGCGGATCTGCCGTGCGAAGTGTTGCAGGGTAAAACGCCGATGGAAGCGGCAGATAAGCCATGTATGGATGCGCTGGCGGCGTGTTCCGAGCTGGGTATGGCGTACACTGTGCCGGAGGGAATGTCTCCCGGCAGTGACGTTGCGAATCTCTCGGTGCTTGGCTACCGCCCGAAGGAGTGCTATACGGGTCGTTCGCCGCTCGAGGCCGCGAATATCGGCATCGATCTGACGGATGACGACGTGGCGATCCGTTGCAACCTGGTGACGCTGTCCGACGAGGCGGCGTATGCTGACAAAACCATGGTGGATTACTGCGCCGGCGATATTCACACGGCGCAGGCGGACGAGATCATTCGCAGTGTGCAGGAGGCGCTTGGCGGCGGTGAGTTCGATTTTTACACCGGCACAGCGTATCGCCATTGCTTGGTGTGGCACGGCGGCAAGACCGCGATCGGTAAGCTGACGCCGCCGCACGACATTTCGGGTCAGGTCATCGGTGAGCACTTGCCGCGTCATCCCGATGCACAGCCGCTTTTGGAGCTGATGCAGAAGAGTGAAGCGATCCTGCGTGATCACCCGGTCAATCAAAAGCGCCGCGAGGCGGGGGAAAATCCCGCCACGTCGATCTGGCTGTGGGGTCACGGCAAGCGGCCGCAGCTGCAGAATTTTACGGATCGTTTCGGCGTCAAGGGTGCAATGGTTTCTGCAGTTGATCTGCTCAAGGGTATTGCACGACTGAGTGGCATGCGTGTTTGCGAGGTCGAGGGTGCGACAGGCTATCTGGACACCAATTTTGTTGGCAAGCGCGAGGCGGCGATCGAAGCACTCCGTGACGGCTGCGATATGGTGTATATCCATCTGGAAGCGCCCGATGAGTGCGGCCATCGTGGGGAAGTGCAGAATAAGGTGCGTGCGATCGAGGAGATCGACCGTCAGGTATTAGCGCCGTTGCTTGAGACGCTGAAGGGGATGGATGAGGTGTCGTTGCTGATCATGCCGGATCACCCGACACCGTTGTGTACCAAAACACACTCGTCCGCGCCGGTGCCGTATCTGCTGTACCGCAGCACGGGCGTGGAGAATGCTTCGGGTGCCGAACGGTTTACCGAAGCCACCGCTACGGCGACGGGTAAGGTCGAGCTTGCGGCATCCGATCTGATGGGACGGTTATTGTCTGTGAAATAAGAAAACAGCCGGAAGCCGTGCAAAATTAGCGCTAAAATTGAAATCAGCCACCACATTTTTTGTGGTGGCTTTTTATATGCTATAAAACAAAGAAAGCGCTGTGCAAGGCGGGGTGAGGATTATTTGGAGACGGTTTTTTTGAACTGAATATAAGCTTCATCCTCACCGAAAAACGCATCATATTTTTCCAATGTTTTTTCCGGATATATGTTTGAGATATATTCCTCTCCAATTTCTTCAGAAATGTTTGAAAAATACATCGGATTGCGAGCAGCTATATTAAAATCACCGCTCTGTGCAACGGCTCTGACTAGTTCGGCAAGAGCAAAGAAATGTTTTAATCCCGCAAGACAGTTCTCTTTGTCGCCCATCTTCATATAGACTTTAGCCTTGTTTTCACAGGCAATGATTTTGTCAGTAGCACAAAAGTCAGAACAACCACGATCAAAAATCGAAAGTAGTTTTTCATAGGCATCGAAGAAAGCGATTGCTTTTTCGTATTCCTTGTTAATTGTATAAGAGTGAGTCATATACTCAAACACGCGACTCATTGTCCAATACAGATCCCAAAGTGCATCCTCGGCAAACTGCTCCTGCTCGGCGTAGGATTTCTTGCCTCCTAACATACTTACCGTACCTACAATCCTATCTCTGTAACGATCAGCACTTATTTTAGAAATTGCTTCTTCCGCCTTGTTATAGTTTCCGGTTTCGTTATAAATGCGGGTCAGCATATGAAGTGCACTGTCCACGTGCTTGTTGTCCCCACAAGTGTTAATCACCTCAGTACAAAGCAGAATTGCTTTTTTAACAGCTTCCTTCTTCTCATTCTCATCTGTTGACATACGATTTACCATGGACAGGGAAGAAGCGAGATAGATTTTTAACTCGGGGCTATTAGGGTATTTTCTCAAGCCTTGACCGATGATCTCTATTTCTTTGTACGTATCCATGCTGTTGTCAGCAGCTTTCATAATTGCTTTGACTTCTTCTGCGTAACTGTTCATATGGTATCCGAAAAGGCGATCAATAGAAACTCCAAAATAATCCGCTATAATCGGAAAGAGACTTACATCGGGAGCACACAGATTGTTCTCCCATTTAGAAATTGACTGCTCTGAAACACCAAGTTTTTCTGCAAGCTGTGCTTGAGTGTTTTTTTTTTCCTTGCGGAGTGTATATATATTTGTTCCAATATTCATAAAAATTTCTCCTCGGAATAGATTTTTGTGATTACTGTAATTATTGTAGCACAATACTCTGTTACTCCCAACATATCAAAAGGATATTTTACACGAATAAAATACAACTTTGGGTTGGGTTTTCTTATTTTCGTGATGGTTGCGCAAAAACAGGGCGTGTACCAAACGGTGCACGCCCTGTTCGGTTATTCAGAGATTACAGTACGCGAACAGGGAAGGGTGTTTGAAAAAGATACTACCCGGTTTACAAACTCTGATAAAGCAAGGCGAGTGTCCTTCGTTGCCTGATCGTTTTCCGATGTGTGGTGTGTATAATGACGGAGCAGGTTTTCACACGCTCGTTTTGTTGCATCTAACAATTCGACAAGTGTTTTTTCTCTCGCGGTACGTTCCTCCTCTGCGCTTATCGTGCCGAAGGAATGATAAAAGGTTTTATGCATATCTTTGTAAAGCACCAGATCAGCGTGATTTTTTGCTTTCTCTGCATAATTTTTGTTCTGCTCGTCGCTATTTTTGAGAGAGACTTGTGCTGAATAGTAGAGCGCTAAATTGTAATGTGCAAAGCTACGGTGTGAATCATTTTTTGAAAAATCCAAGATGCGCTCGGCTATTTTTAATATCAGCGCATTGGTTGTATCTTTTTGTTTCTCTGTTTCGACTTTATTATACATGGTACGAAGAAATTGTAATGCAGAAAACAACAAGGCTTCGTTGGTGGGGTAAACAGACAAATGCTTTTCTATAATGCTCCATTCTGAATATAGAGAATGGTATGTGCTGTTGGTTTCGTTCGTCTTTTGTTCAATTTCTTCAATAATGATATTCACCTTTTGGGGCGAAATTCCGCAGAGTTCATCAAGAGAAACACCAAATATTTGCGCTAAAGAACATAGGGTTTCAGCGTCCGGCGTGGTGAGACCGTTTTCCCACTTGCTTACCACTTGATGAGAGATACACAGAACGCTCGATAAGTTTTCTTGAGTCCAATTATGTGCCAACCGAAACTGGCGGATGTTTTCACCTAATACGTTAGCAATCAATCTAAAACACTCCTTTCTGTTTTTATTATAACGACATATCGATATATCGTCTATATTAAAATTGTTGAATGGTTTGCCACAAAAGAAGCACCCTCGCGTGGGTATCCACGCGAGGGTGCTGATCGTTTGAATTACTTGAACTTCTTGCGGGCGACGTAGGTGGTGTGCAGGCAATGATGTGCCTTGTGACCGCCGATGCCATCGTCGAAGAACTCCTCGTACAGCTTCTTGACAACGGGAGACTCGTGCGACTTACGGAGAGCCATGCCGGCATCCTGATCGTACAGAGCCTTCGCGCGCAGTGCCTTCAGATCGGTGAAGTTACGCACCGAGGCGGGCTGGATGGGCTGACCGCCGCCGTTGATACAACCGCCGGGGCAGCACATGATCTCGACGAAATGCCACGGAGCGGTGCCGCTCTGGATCATGTTCATCACGTAGTTTGCGCTGGCGATGCCGCTGGCAACAGCGACCTTGATTTCCAGACCGTTGATGGTGTAGGTTGCTTCCTTCAGGCCGTTCATACCGCGCACCTCGTGGAAATCGACCGCTTCGTTGTCCTTGCCGGTCAACCAGTCGTTGGCAGTACGCAGAGCCGCTTCCATAACACCGCCGGTGGCGCCGAAGATGACGGCAGCGCCGGTGTCGTCGCCCAGAGGTGCGTCGAACTCTTCGTCGGGCAGCATATCGAACTTCAGGCCGGCACGCTCGATCATACGGGCGAGCTCGCGGGTGGTGAGAACCGCATCGACGTCCGGCACACCGGCGGCGCTTTCGTCCTCACGGCCGATCTCGAACTTCTTCGCGGTGCAGGGCATAACGGAGACGTGATAGATGTCCTTCGCGTCGATACCCATCTTCTGCGCGTAGTAGGTCTTGATGACCGCACCGGTCATCTGCTGGGGCGATTTGCAGGAGGACAGGTGATCCAGCTGATCCGGATAGTAGTACTCCGCAAACTTGACCCAACCGGGCGAGCAGGAGGTGATCATCGGCAGAACACCATTGTTCTTCACGCGGGAGACGAACTCGTTGGCTTCTTCCACGATGGTGAGGTCAGCACCGAAGTTGGTGTCGAACACCTTGTTGAAGCCCAGGCGGCGCAGCGCAGCGACCATTTTGCCTTCCACGTTCGTACCGACGGGCATACCGAAGCATTCACCCAGCGTGGCACGAATGGAAGGAGCGGTGCTGACGACCACGTGCTTATCCGGGTCGGCAAGGGCAGCCCACACGTCGGCGGTGCTGTCGTTGTCAGTCAAGGCACCGGTGGGGCAGACCACAACGCACTGACCGCAGGAAACGCAGGGAACATCGCCCAGCGGCTTCTCGAAAGCGCAAGCAATGTGTGTATCAATACCACGATCGTTGGCACCGATGACCGACACAAACTGCTGCTGGCAGGCGGCGACGCAACGACGGCACAGAATGCACTTGTTGTTGTCGCGTACCAGGTGGGGAACAGAGGTATCCAGCGCGTACTTCGGGCAATCGCCGTCGTACTTGCCGCTGTCTTCCACGCCGTAGTCCTTGCAGAGCTTCTGCAGCTCGCAATCGCCGGAACGGACGCAGGAGAGACATTTCTTGTCGTGGGTGGAGAGGATCAGTTCCAGCGTGGTCTTGCGTGCCTTCTGCACACGAGCCGTGTTGGTCTGGATCTCCATACCCTCAGCGACGGGATACACGCAAGCGGTCACCAGACCGCGAGCGCCGGTCGCTTCGACCATGCAGATACGGCAAGCGCCGATCTCGTTCATATCCTTCAAATAGCACAGCGTGGGGATCTCCACACCGGCGGCACGGGCAGCCTCCAGAATGGTGGAGCCCTTCGGAACACTAACGGCGATGCCGTTAACTTTGACATTGACCATATCCATAATTGGCATCTCCTTCCTTATTTCTTCACGATAGCGCCGAACTTACAGGTATCCATACACACACCGCACTTGATGCACTTATCGGTGTCGATGATATGGGGCTCCTTAACAGCGCCGGTGATCGCGCCGACCGGGCACTTACGGGCGCAAGCGGTACAGCCCTTGCACTTGTCGGCGATGATCTCGTAGTGCATTAGCGACTTGCAGACGCCGGCGGGGCAGCGCTTTTCGGTCACGTGAGCGATGTACTCGTCACGGAAGAAACGCAGGGTGGAGAGAACCGGGTTGGGAGCCGTTTGGCCCAGACCGCACAAGGAGTTCTCCTTGATGTAGTAGCAGAGCTGCTCCAGCTCGTCAATGTCCTCCAGCGTACCCTTGCCCTCGGTGATCTTCTCGAGCTTCTCGAGCAGACGCTTGGTACCGACGCGGCAGGGAGTGCACTTGCCGCAGGATTCGTCAACGGTGAACTCTAGGAAGAACTTTGCCATATCCACCATACAGGTGTCTTCGTCCATAACGATCAGACCGCCGGAGCCCATCATACAGCCGATGGCGATGAGGTTGTCGTAATCGACGGGCGTGTCGATCAACGAAGCGGGGATACAGCCGCCGGACGGGCCGCCGGTCTGTGCCGCTTTGAAGGTCTTGCCGTTCGGGATGCCGCCGCCGATCTCTTCGACGATCTCGCGCAGGGTGGTACCCATCGGGATCTCGACCAGACCGGTGTGCTTGATCTTACCGCCCAAAGCGAACACCTTGGTGCCCTTGGACTTTTCGGTACCCATCGAAGCGAACCAATCGGCGCCGCGCAGGATGATCTGCGGAATGTTGGCGAAGGTTTCCACGTTGTTTTCCACGGTGGGGCAGCCGTACAGACCCTTGACCGCCGGATACGGAGGACGGGGACGGGGCTCACCGCGGTTGCCTTCGATGGAGGTCATCAGAGCCGTTTCCTCGCCGCACACAAAGGCGCCGGCGCCCAGACGGATCTCCATGTCGAAATCGAAGCCGCTGCCGAAGATATCCTTACCCAACAGGCCTTCTTCGCGGGCAGCATCAATGGCGATCTGCAGACGGCGAACGGCGATGGGGTACTCGGCACGAACGTAAACGTAACCCATGGTAGCACCGATAGCGTAACCGGC
>JAGBFF010000059.1 GCA_017936615.1 Clostridia bacterium
ACATGGACGCAGTGAAATTGATGGCTGCAAGGAAGAGCATCAAATCGAATATGCCGCGGTTTTTGCGCAGAAAACGCAGGCCGACCTTCGCCGATTCCAGCATGCCTTCCTTTGCACAGCTTCCATCAGGCGCTTCCGGTATGCGGATAAAAAACGCGAGAGCGATGAAAGCACGCAGGAAAGTGGCAAGATCGAGCGCGATGACCGCTTCAATGCCTGCAAAGGCGAGTACAGCCGTGGCGATGATGGGGGTCATGATGTTCGTGAGCGAATTGGAAAGCGATTTCAGACCACTGACGCGCTGATAATGCGCCTGAGGCGTAAGAAGCGTGGTGGCGACTTCGCTCGCCGGCTGCTGCACGGTGTTCATGAGTCCGGAAAGCGCATTGATGACATAAAGATGCCAGATCTCAAGCCTGTCGGTGCGCAGCAGGATAAGTACACCGAGCGTGCAGGCTGCGGCGAAGCAATCGCACGCGAGCATGACCTTTTTCTTGCTCCAGCGGTCGGATATGGACCCGGCGAAAATGCTCATGACCACATAGGGTGCATATGAGCACACGGTCAGAAGGGCAGTCGTCAGCGCGCTGCCCTCCGCCTGATAGGACCAGACGATCAGAGCGAAATTGGTCATAGCGCTGCCGAGGGCGGAAAGGCTCTGCGTGAGCCAGAGGATCAGAAAATCCTTGAGATCGGAAAATGTATTGAACTGTTTCATGTTGACTTTGCTCCTTTATTATACAGATGGGTTTGTGAAGCAAAGCCTGTGCGGACGGCCGTTTTTGCTCCATGCATGCCCGTCCTCAGACCTTGCACGGAGCTTGGACAGTGGCAAGAAACACCAAAATGACCTCCCTTCGCCGGATAAACCCTTTGCGGGTCTGACACAGTGAGAATAAACGGGGATGAAATCGAGGTATGCAGTTTTTGGGTATTTGCCCGTTTCTCGGTGTTTCAAAAAAACTCAATTCCGCAGTGGGTATGTCGGTTGCGGTTATCTTCGTAATGGTTCTGGCAACGGCTGCTACGTATCCAATCTACCACGGTCTGCTTGTGAAGCATCAGTTGGAGTATTTGCAGACGATCGTCTTTATCCTTATTATTGCTGCTTTGGTGCAGTTGGTTGAGATCGTTCTGCGGCGGTATATTCCGCCGTTGTATCAGGCGCTGGGCATCTATCTGCCGCTGATCACCACCAACTGCGCGGTGCTCGGTGTGACGATCCTGAACATCGATAGCGGCTATACTTTTGTGGAATCCATCGTGAACGCTTTGGGTGCCGGCTTGGGTTTTCTGCTCGCGATGGTGATGTTTGCCGGTGTGCGTGAGCGTCTGGAGAGTGCCGAGGTGCCCGAAACGCTGAAGGGTTTGCCCATCACGTTGGTCGCAGCGTCCATCGTTTCGGTGTCGTTCCTGGGTTTTCAGGGCTTGTTCGGACTATAACCAGGGGAGGTTAAACCAATGAATCCAATTTTATTGGCTGTGTTGTTGGTGGGCGGTCTCGGCTTGATTGCCGGTCTGATCCTGGCCATTGCCTCCGTGCTGATGGCGGTGCCGAAGGATGAAAAGGCAGAAGCCTTGCGCGATCTGCTTCCCGGTGCCAACTGCGGTGCTTGCGGCTATTCCGGCTGTGAGGGCTACGCTGATGCGATGGCGAACAAGGGGGAGAAGGTCGGTCTATGCTCGCCCGGAGGCGTTGCTGTGGCGGAAGCAACGGCGCGCCTGCTCGGTGTTACCGGTGGTGGGGTAGCTCACAAGACGGCGATGGTACGCTGCGGTGGCTGCGAGGAATTTACGGCGCGTAAGCTCGACTATCACGGTATTCCGTCCTGTCGAGCGGCCGCGCAGTTCTACGGCGGTAACTGGCTGTGCAATTCCGGGTGCTTGGGTTACGGCGATTGCGTGGCTGTGTGTGAGTATGAGGCTGTAACCGTTAAAGATGGTTTGGCGCGTGTTGATCCGACTGTGTGCCGTGGCTGTACCAAGTGCGTTTCGGCTTGCCCGAAGGGCTTGATCGCTATGTACGATAGCCACGTTCTCGGTGTGGTGCGCTGCTCCAGTCATGACAAGGGCGCAGCGACCCGTGCGGCTTGCAAGGTCGGTTGTATCGGCTGTGGTAAGTGCGTGAAGGTGTGCGAGTATGGCGCGGTTTCTGTCACAGATAATCTGGCATCGATTGATCCTGACAAGTGCGTCGGCTGCGGTCAGTGTGCCGAAAACTGCCCAGTGCATTGTATCACGATCACCATGCCGGTCAGCACTGCGGAAGCTTGCAAATAATTTCTTTGAAAGAAATTGGCATTTTCTGAAAAACAGGCTTGACAAATCGTGTGGTCATACTATATAATAGTCAGCGTCCCCTGTGCAGGGGACGTACACGGCTGTATAGCTCAGTTGGCTAGAGCATGCGGTTCATACCCGCAGTGTCATTGGTTCGAATCCAATTACAGCCACCACTCCGGCCCGATGGTCAAGCGGTTAAGACACCGCCCTTTCACGGCGGTAACACGGGTTCGATTCCCGTTCGGGTCACCACGTCTTTTGGTCGCTGCAGCAGCGGCGGCTGAATATGGGCGTATAGCTCAGCTGGTTAGAGCGCCTGCTTCACACGCAGGAGGTCAGCGGTTCGAGTCCGTTTACGCCCACCAACAAAAAACGCCGCAAGGCGTTTTTTCTTTTATCGGTATGTTTCTTG
>JAGBFF010000060.1 GCA_017936615.1 Clostridia bacterium
AAGAGAGGTTTTCACTATGAAGCTGATTCTGTTGGGTGCTCCGGGTGCCGGTAAAGGCACGCAGGCTGAGGTGATCAGCGAGCACCTGAACATTCCCACAATTTCCACGGGTAACATTATCCGGGAAGCGCTGAAAAGCGGCACGGAATTGGGACTGAAGGCGAAAAAGTATATTGACGCGGGGCACTTGGTTCCCGACGAGGTGGTTATTGAGATCATTCGTAACCGCTTGGCCGAGAGCGATTGCCAAAACGGCTTTATTCTTGACGGCTTTCCGCGCACCATTCCGCAGGCCGAGGCGCTTGACCGCATGGGTGTGGCAATTGATCGCGTGATCGACATTGAGGTCGCCGACGAAACCATTACCCAGCGTGTATCGGGCCGCCGTGTTTGCCCCGCTTGCGGAGCATCGTATCATACCGAGTATAAGAAGCCCGGTGTGGAAGGTGTTTGCGACAAGTGCGGCAGCACCCTTGTTCAGCGCAAGGATGACCATCCGGACACAGTCCGGGAACGCTTGCAGGTGTATCACGATCAGACCGAGCCGCTGAAAGCGTATTATGCTGATTGCGGCAAGCTCGTTATTGTGGAAGGGCAGGAGGAGGTTGCTGAAACCTCGCGATTGACCCTGGCTGCTGTCGAGGGATAATCGGTATGATAGCGATCAAAAACAGCCGAGAGCTTTCTATGATGCGGGAAGCGTGTATTATCTCGGCGCGGGCGTTAAAGCTGGCCGGCGAGGCCGTCGAGCCCGGTGTGACCACCGGTGAGATCGATCGGATCGTTCGCCGTTACATTGAAAGTCAGGGTGCAAAGCCCTCCTTTCTGGGATATGGGGATTTTCCCGCCAGCACCTGCATCTCTGTGAACGAAACAGTCATCCACGGCATACCCGATAAACGCGTGATCAAGGCGGGCGATATCGTCAGCATTGACGTGGGCGCGTATTTTAACGGTTATCACGGTGACAACGCCGCCACGTTCCCGGCCGGAGATATTTCGCCGGAAGCGGAGGGGCTGCTCACGGCCACACGCGAGAGCTTGTATGAAGGCATCGCGCAAGCGGTGGTGGGCAATCGCATCGGCGACATCGGTTCGGCCGTTCAGCGGTATGTCGAGATGCGTGGTTACTCGGTTGTACGGCAATTTGTCGGCCACGGAGTAGGCACGAATCTACACGAAGACCCCAGCGTCCCCAACTTTGGCACTCCCGGTCGCGGCCAGCGGCTGCTGCCGGGTATGACCTTAGCCATTGAACCTATGATCAATATGGGTGGTCCGGAGGTCCGGATCCTGAAGGACGGATGGACGACGGTCACACAAGACGGCAAGCTGTCGGCTCACTTTGAGCACACGGTTGCCATCACGCAAGACGGCCCGGTAATATTGACCATGCCGTAACGAGAGGGAGGAACCAGTATGTCCAAAGCGGACGTTATCGAACTGGAGGGTGTCGTGGTCGAGGCACTGCCGAACGCTCAATTTCAGGTGGAGCTTCCCAACGGCCATCAGATCCTCGCACACATCTCCGGCAAACTGCGTATGTACTTCATCCGTATCCTGCCGGGTGATAAGGTAACAGTGGAAATGTCTCCGTACGATCTGACCAAGGGTCGGATCACCTGGAGAACGAAGTAAGGTCGGGAGTCGCCGATAACGCGGGTCCGAAGACCACAAGGTGAAAGCATAATAAGGAGGTAATTTTCATGAAAGTCAGACCTTCTGTCAAGAAAATCTGCGAAAAATGCAAGATCATCAAGCGCAAGGGCCGCATCATGGTCATTTGCGAAAACCCCAAGCACAAGCAGCGTCAGGGTTGACGCAGACTGAAGCCGCTTTTAGTGGCACAACCGAAAGGAAGGATATAGTATGGCACGTATTGCTGGTGTCGACCTGCCCCGCGATAAGCGCGTGGAGATCGGTCTGACCTACATCTACGGTATCGGCCGTAAAACCGCAAACGACATTTTGGCTGCTTCCGGCGTCAACCCGGATACCCGCGTGCGGGATCTGACGGAGGACGAGGTTTCGAAGCTGCGTGAGTACATTGACCACAACTGCGTCGTGGAAGGCGATCTGCGCCGTGACATCGCGTTTGACATCAAGCGCTTGATCGAAATCGGCAGCTATCGCGGCCTGCGTCACCGCAAGGGTCTGCCGGTGCGCGGTCAGCGCTCCAAGACGAACGCGCGTACGCGCAAGGGCCCGAAGAAGACCATTGCTAACAAGAAGAAGTAAGCAGGAGGGATATTGAGAATGGCTGCTGCAAAAACAACGGCGAAAAAAGGCACTGTCCGTCGTAAAGAACGTAAGAATATTGAGCGTGGCGCCGCACATATCCAGTCCACGTTCAACAACACGATTGTGACTATCACGGATACTCAGGGCAACGCTCTGTCCTGGGCAAGCGCCGGCGAGCTGGGTTTCCGTGGCTCGCGTAAATCCACCCCCTTCGCGGCTCAGACTGCCGCGGAGACCGCTGCGAAAGCGGCGATGGAGCACGGTCTGAAGACCGTCGAAGTGTATGTGAAGGGCCCCGGCGCCGGTCGCGAAGCTGCGATCCGCGCTCTCCAGACTGCCGGTCTGGATGTCACGATGATCAAAGACGTGACTCCGGTCCCGCACAACGGATGCCGTCCTCCCAAAAGAAGACGCGTATAACACGAGAAAGCAGGAGGTGCAACCACTATGGCAAGATATACCGGTGCGGTGTGCAGACTTTGCCGCCGCGAAGGACAGAAACTGTTTTTGAAGGGTGAGCGTTGCTATACCGGCAAGTGCGCCGTCGAGCGCCGTGCCTATGCCCCCGGCCAGCACGGCCAGGCTCGTAACCGCAAGGTTTCCGAGTACGGCAAGCAGCTGCGCACCAAGCAGTATGCAAGACGTTACTATGGCGTTTTGGAAGGCCAGTTCCATCACTATTTTGAGATGGCCACCAAAATGCAGGGCGTGACGGGTGAAAACCTGCTCCGTCTGCTGGAGTCCCGTCTGGACAACGTTGTCTATCGTCTGGGCTTCGCCAGCTCCCGTGCGGAAGCGCGTCAGCTGGTCACGCAGGGTCACTTTACGGTCAATGGCCGCAAGGTGAACATCCCCTCCTTCCTAACGAAGGTGGATCAGGTCATCGCTGTCAAGGAGAACAGCCGTTCTCTGGACAAGATGAAGACCATCTCCGAGGCGAACAGCTCTCGTCCGGTTCCGAAGTGGCTGGAGCTCAACCGCGAAGCTTGGGAAGCCAAGATCGTGGCGGTGCCGGCGCGCGAGGATATCGATCTGCCGATCGAAGAGACGCTGATCGTCGAGTTGTACTCGAAGTAATCCGCCTTGCCGCATAAGCGGCGGCGGAAACACCACGGATGGTATAGCCGCCCGTGGGCGGCGAACCTCCCATTGAATATAAGGAGGGTTTTGAATGATTGAGATTGAAAAGCCCCGCATTGAAGCTCTGGATCTCGCGTCCGACGGTACATACGGCAAGTTTGTTGTGGAGCCGCTGGAGAGAGGTTACGGCACGACTTTGGGTAACAGCCTGCGTCGTGTGCTGCTTTCCTCGTTGCCGGGTGTAGCCGTTACCTCGATCAAGATCGAAGGCGTGCTGCACGAGTTCTCCACCATTGAAGGTGTGCAGGAGGATGTTACCGAGATCGTTTTGAACATTAAGGATCTGGTCCTCAAGATCAACGGCGATGGTCCCAAGACGGTTTACATCGAGGCGGAAGGCCCCTGTGAAGTTACGGCGAGCTCCATCAAGTGTGACAGTGAGGTCGAGATCCTGCAGCCCGATACCCATATCGCGACACTGTCCGAGGGCGGTCGGTTGTTCATGGAGATCACCCTGGATAAGGGTCGTGGCTATGTGCCGGCCGAGCGCAACAAGCAGATCATGCAGCCGGTCATCGGTGTGATTCCGGTCGATTCCATCTATACGCCGGTGGTCAAAGTTAACTACGCTGTGAGCAACACGCGCGTGGGTCTGATCACGGACTACGACAAGTTGAGCCTGGAAGTCTGGACAAACGGCACCATTTCGGCGCAGGAAGCGGTCTCGCTGGCCGCCAAGATCATCACCGATCACCTGCAGCTGTTTGTGGATCTCTCCGGTGAGGCCTTCACCGGCGACTCCATTATGGTGGAGAAGGACGACAAGGGCAAGGAAATGGCTCTGGAAATGACCATCGAAGAACTTGATCTTTCGGTGCGTTCGTTCAACTGCCTGAAGCGCGCCAGCATCAATACCGTCGAGGATCTTATCAACAAGACCGAGGACGATATGATGAAGGTGCGCAACCTCGGCCGCAAGTCTTTGGAAGAGGTTATCAACAAACTGGCATCGCTGGGCTTTGCTCTGCGCGCCGAAGAGGAATAAGACATTCGACAGAATTCTGAAGAGGAGTGAATCCATATGCCCGGAACCCGTAAACTTGGCAGACCTACCGCTTCGCGTATGGCTATGCTGAGAGCAATGGTGACCTTCCTGCTGGAAAAGGGCCGTATTGAGACGACCGTTACCCGCGCCAAGGAAGTGCGTTCCATGACGGAAAAAATGATCACGATCGCGAAGAACCCCACGCTGGCGAACAAGCGTCTGGTGTTTTCCTTCGTGACCAAGGAAAGCGTTTGCAAGAAGTTGTTTGATGAGATCGCGCCGAAGTTTGAAGGTGTCAACGGCGGTTACACCCGCATCATCAAGACCGGTGCTCGCCGTGGCGACGCCGCCGAGATGGCGATCATCGAGTTGACGAAATAAGCACAGCGCTGATACAACGATCAAGCAGAGAAGCTACGGCTTCTCTGCTTTTTACGTTTCGTGGAAAATGCAGGCTTGTTAGTGATATTTACCAATAAAATTGTTGACAGTTTGTGCAATATGCGACTTTATTCCCTGCGTATTCTTGTGATATAATTACAAATGTGTAACAACAAGAAATGTGCTGATGTGTAAATTTTAAAAGGGGGATTTTTATGAAGAGCCGAGTTAAACAGATGACGGCGTGGGTTGTGTCGTTGGCACTTCTTCTGACCGGCGTGTTATCCGGTATGGCTTTGCACGTCGTTGCTGACGGTGAAGACCTGCTGATTAACGGCGATTTTGAGCAAGGCGCCGCTATCGGCTGGGGTAACAGCGCTTATGTGATGGATGGTGTCGGCAAAGACGGCGGCAAGGGTATTAAGATCGAGACGACCGTCGTCGAGGGCGAAAGCTCGAAAAATCCCGGCGCATACTATAAAGGCGAGTTCAACGCTTTGTTGGAGCCGAACACGACGTACCTCTTCAGTTTTGATTATAAGCATGAAGGAAAGGGCTTCCCCCAGCTGGACGTCGTGTATGGCGGTACCGACTGGACGGGATGGGCTGATATCGGCTTGAGTTCCAACGTGGATTGGACGGCGAAGACCGTTGAGTTTACGACGGGATCGTTTGCCAACATGAACGTGCACGCGGGGTGGGAATGGCAGCCGCGTATCGTTCACTATGCTAACGCCGCCAATTACGGTACCGGTGCGGCGTATTTTGACAACTTCAAATTGATCAAAAAGCCGACTGCGGCGACGGGCATCGCTCTGAACAAGGCGACCGCCACCGTCGCGGTAGGTGAAAGCGTTACGCTGACGGCAACGGCGGCTCCGGCCGGCGCCGATCTTCCGGCGATTTCTTGGACCTCCGGCGACGAAACCGTTGCGAAGGTAGAAAATGGCAAGGTCACGGGTGTGGCGGTCGGCTCTGCCACGATCACAGCGACTGCCGAGGGCCTAGCTCCCGTTACCTGCACGGTAACGGTTACGCCCCAAGCAGCCGAGGTGGCACTGCCGCTTCCCAACGGTGATTTCGGTGAAGTGAATTCAGGCTGGACGTACGGCACCACCGTCAGCGGCTCCTTTAACAAAGGTGACGCTGTGCCTGTGATGACCGATAGCGTGGACGGCAACGGATACATTGTTATCCCTGCGGGCGGCGCTGTGATTGCCGGCCCGACGATCAACTATGCCATCAGTGCGGGCGATTGGATCCGTGTGGATTTTAAGGTGCGAAAAAACACTGCCGGAAGAATGCGCTTTGGTATGCAGATACAGAACGGGTTCTTCCACGGCTATGCGCAGCCGGATTGGACGATCTCGGCGGCGGAGGGCAGAACCAATAACGACGGCGAGTGGCTCGCGTATACGCTGTATGCCAAGGCGGCTTTGGATACCGAGTCGTTTTATCTCGCTTTTTTGGAGATCGCCGGTAACACCACGGCGGGATTGGCGCTGGATCTGGATGATGTGAAGGTCACCAAGATCAATATTTCCTCTGAAGATGAGCTCAACCTGCTGTACAACGGCACGATGGACGTGGCCGGCTCGGAACTGAATGACTATAACTATAACGGACTCTTTTATGACGGCGGCAAGATCGAAACCGACCCCGACGATACAAGCAACAAGGTGCTGCATCTGACGGCAAACGCCCAAGCGTACTTTTTGCCAAACTACCGCATTACGGAGGGCGCAAACGACGTAAAAACCAATCTGCGCTACCGTGCGAATACGGTGTACAAGCTGACCTACCGTCAGAAGGGCGCGGGTACGACCTCGCCGGGCGTGACCTCCGGTTACGCCACCGTATTGTCGACGGAGGGTGAACCCGGAACGGCTTCGGCGGCATGGAAAACGATCACGGTATACATAAAAACGTCGGCATCGCCGAACGCAAACTTTATGTTTGATTTCAAAACGGTCGGCGACGTGTATTTGGATGATTTTACACTGTATGAGATTACGGGAGCCACCTCGTTGACCCTGGACAAAACATCGCTGGATTTGTTACCTGCCGATACGGTGACGCTTGCTGCTACGACTACACCTCCCGGTGTGACGGTGGCGTGGAGCAGCAGTGACGATACCGTTGCCGCAGTGGATGCGAACGGCAAGGTTACGGCTGTTGGTGACGGCACGGCGACCATCACCGCCACCTGCGGCACGGTGACCGCTACCTGTACGGTAACTGTCAGAGATCCCGGAGAGGCAACGGCAATCACGTTGGATAAAACGGAGCTGCTGCTGATCAAAGGTGCTTCGCAGAAGCTGACGGCGATATCTCAGCCGGCCGCCTCCCGTTACGATTCGCTGACCTGGAAGAGCAGCGATGAGACGGTTGTTACCGTCGCTGCCGACGGTACGGTTACAGCATCAGCAACCAAGTCGGGAACCGCTGCCGTAACGGCGACCGCCATGGTCGGAACGACGGAATTGACGGCTGTCTGCACGGTGATCGTGATGACCGAGGCGACCGAGCTCCGCATTACGGAAGACACGGTAAAGCTGGCACCGCCCGGCGGTTCGTATAAGGTATCCCACACGCTGCAGATCGGTGTTGAACCGACCAACAGTTATGCCGGCACAGTGGTGTGGAGCAGCAGCAACGAAACGGTGGCCACGGTGGATGCGAACGGCAAGGTGACAGCGCTGGGCGCTGGCACGACAACGATCACGGCATCCAACGGCACGCTGTCGGATACGTGCACGGTCACGGTGGCGAGCGACGGCGAGCGTCTGAGCGGCGGCACTTTTGAAACCGAGGATTGGAATACGGATGCGTGGACTTACTTCCTTATCAAAGAAGGAAACGGTTCTTTGGTTGCCGATCCCACGAGCTCCGGCAATCGAGTGTTGGCACTCCCCAAAAACGATGAAATACTGTCGGCCTTGTGGATTCGTCAGCTACCCCTTAATCCGGGTATGACCTACACGCTCACCTTTGATATGAAGGGCGATGGGACGAGCGGACAGCAGTTGGCGCTGTATACCCACGGGGCGTCTGTCACGGCGAGCGGGTGGCAATATTTCGCGGTCAATAACGACTGGACGAAGGTGACCTTTACCTTCACGACAACGTCGTTGGATGACGGCACGTCTGCGGCGCTTAACCGCAACTACGTGTTTGGTTTTGACAATATGAAGGGCGGAACGCTGTATCTGGACAACTTCTCACTGGTGGAGCTGCCGGAAGCAACTGCTATCGATATCGTACCGTCTGATAAGATCAACCTGGTACCGCAAGGCGCTGCAACCCTGACGCTGCGCACCGAGCCGGCGGCTGCCAGCGCCGGTGTTCTCACCTGGAGCAGCAGTGCGCCCGACAAGGTTTTGGTCGATCAGCAGGGTAAGATCACGGCGATCGCCAGCAGCGGTGAAGCGGTCATCACGGTAACGAACGACAAAGGAAAGAGCGCGTCGGTGACCGTGAAGATCGACGAATACGGTAATCAGTTCCAGAACGGCGACTTTGAGCAGGGGGCGTCGGTCAACTGGGGCAATTACGAGACGATCAAGCCGGGCATCGGCAAGGACGGCAGCTACGGCTTTGAGTTGGTGCACAACAAGGTTACCGGTGAGCGCACCACGGCATATTATAAGGCACCGTTACAGCTGAAGCCTGCGACGACCTATCTGTTCTCGGTGGATTATTTAGCGACAGAGGATTGTGCATTCCGTTTCTGGTCGTACGGCTTCGGTCTGCGCAACCCGACCTACGAAGAAGGTGACGGCACCCAGTGGCGCACGGCGAGTATCCTTTTTACCACGCCTGCCGATATGGAGCTGAGAGAGGGTTGGGATTTCGGTATTGTTTGCGACAAAACCGGAAAAACGCCCGCGGTCATTGACAATTTGGTGCTGAAAAAATACACCAGTGGCATCAACGCCGATAAGATCACGATGAGCTTGGAGGCACTGACGTTGATACCGGGACGCAGCGACGCCCTTGCGGTATACGCTGAGCCTACCAACGGCGATCTGAACGATCTGGTTTGGAAATCCAGCGACGAAAACGTGGCGACGGTGGAGTACGGCGTGGTCACCGGTATCGGTAAGGGCAAGGCGACGATTACCGCTACCACCAAGAACGGCAAAAGCGCGTCTTGCGTCGTGACGGTGGCAGGTGAGGAGGCGCTGATCAAAAACGGCACCTTCGATATTGCAGGCGATACCTCGTGGACGATGGAAAACGGTGCGACGCTGGCACCCGACAAGGGCGTTGTTTCCGGTAATGCGGGCGTTTTGACCAAGGACGCCGTTCTTTCGCAGAGTTTTGCGGGGCTGAAAGCGCGCACGACCTATCAGCTGATTCTGCGGTATTATTCGTTGAGCGGTTCGGCGAACATTACGCTGACCAACGGGTCGACGGTCCTGTTGGAAAAATCCAGCGGCAGCAACGCCGGCTGGACGACGCTGACCTATGAGTTCAGCACGGGATACCGCGTCGGCGCGAATTCGAAGCTTTCGCTTACCACCTCGGCACAAGGGCCGATCTACTTCGACAATATCATTTTGGCCGAAAAAGCCTCGTTGATCGATCTGGAAGCAAGCTCCGTGGTCTGGGGCGGCGGCAACGAGCAGGTCAAGCCGGGCACCGAACTGACTTTGGCGGTTACCGTCACCAACCGCGGCAGCGATCGCGTGAATGTGGGCGAGTCGTTCTCTGTGGAGATCTGCAAAAACGGCGAGGTCATCCGCACGCTTGACTATACCTGCAAGGATCGAAACGATCTGGTAAAGGATAACACCATCATCATTATCAGCGAGGATAAATGGATCGCCGAAGAGGGCGAGTACGTTATCTCTGCACGCGTGAATCCCGACCAAAAGATTTTGGAAATGAACACGCAAAACAATACCACGCAGTCATGTCTGCGCGTTACCGACACCTTCTACGAGGTGCCGGAGGTCGCGGCGAACGCCGGTATGACCAATCTGGTCTTCAGTGACGACTTCGACAATTACGACAGCATCGATATGTACGCTACCGGCAAGGATGGATACAAGTGGTATGTCAACCGTCAGTGGAGTGCGACGACCATTACGCCGGACGATTACACGATCACCGACGGCGTTATCAAGCTGCACGCCGCAGAGCCGACGTATAATATCACGTTGAGCACCGTGGATGCGTCTACGGGCGTCGGCTTTACCTATCGTATGGGATATATGGAGGTGCGGTTGCGTATCGTTAATCCGACGCACGACCACCAAGCGGAAGGCTCCACCGGCGGTATTCCGGCAGTGTGGGGGTTCCCGGACACCAAATGGCTGGAAACGCCCGGTGAAAATACCCAGTGGGTCGAAATGGACTGGCTGGAATACTGGGGATGCGATGCCGAACGGTGGCCTAAGTACCCCGACGGCTACTTTACCACTACCTTCCACGATCAGATTCAGGGCGAGGGTGCCAACGACCATTGGTATTCCAACAACAACGCGTACCAAAACGGTTTGGGTGACGGCGAATGGCATACCATGGGCTGGCTGTGGGCAAGTGACATCCTCGTCGGCTATCTTGATGGTGCCGAGTATATGCGGATGACGTACGACCTGGAGGGCTTCCCCGAGCCGATGATGCGTGTTCATTCCGGTCTGCCGCAGGAGGGTGCTTTCTCCTATATGAACTACCAGTATGCGGCTCTCTTCCTCGGCGGTGCGATCGACAACCCGATGGAAGTGGATTATGTGCAGATCTGGCAGGGTGGCGACGGTGTGGTCGATATGTCGGGTACGGTGATCGATATGAGTCCCGATGCCTTCTGGTATAACTATTGCACCGACGACTACGCGGATGCGATCTTCACGGTCACCCCGGAAAACAAGCAGAATATTCTCAACGGTGAGGAGCTGTGGGAGCGCTTGACCTCGCAGCGCCGTACCGAGATCAACGCCTACCTGAAGGCAAGCGGTCAGCTGACGTACGGGGAGCTGCTCGCGTTGGCAAAGTCCACCCCGGATACCGAAGCCCCCGAACAAACACCTGCACGGACCCCCGGCGATGTTAACGGGGACGGCAAAGTCACCGTGACGGATATGTTGGCGATCAAATCACATTTGCTCGGAAGGTCCACTTTGACGGGAGATGCAGCATCGGCGGCCGATACCAACAACAGCGGTGAGATCACGATTACGGACTTTATCCGGATCAAATCGCATATTCTCGGTAAGAGTACGCTGAAATAAGAGGAGGGTCTAATCATGAAAAAGATCATTTCAATGGTAACCGCCGTTGTATTGTGTATGCTGTTGCTGTTGCCGATGACGGTATCGGCAGCGTCAGCGTCCGCCACCTTGACCGGCCCGGCGGCCGTGCGCGAAGGCGATACCATCACCGTAACTTTTTATCTGAATGGCAGCGGTTTGTACGGTGCTTCCGGTACGCTGTCGTACGATAGCAGTCAGCTGCAGTTTACCGGCACGAAGCAGGTTGTTGGCTCGCCCTGGATGGTAGAGTTTAATGGTAACAACTTCGTGGCGTACGATAACAATTTGAGCAAGCCTATTAAGAGCAGCACCGCGCTGTTCACGGCGACCTTTAAGGTGAAGGCGGCATCCGGCACGACCATCAAGATCTCGTGCACGAGTGTGACCGCCTCGGATGGCAGCACGGACAGCAGCGTGGGTGTCGTGACTTATTCCAAAACGGTGGCGGCCGCAGCTTCTACCAACAATGATCTGTCGAGCCTGACCGTGAAGAACGCCACGGTTTCTCCGGCTTTTCATGCCGGCACCACCAACTATACCGCTGAGGTACCGTTCTCCGTGTCCAAGCTGGACGTGAGTGCAGTGGCGGCAGATGCGGCGGCGAAGGTGTCGGTATCCAATCCGACACTGACGCCCGGCGATACGACTGCCGTGACCGTAACGGTGACTGCAGAGAGCGGCGCGCAAAAGGTGTACACCATTCAGGTAACGCGCGAACAGGATCCGAATTATCAGCCGAGCAGCAACAATGCGTTGTCGGAGATCACCGTGGACGGTTTCCTTTTGTCACCGGGTTTCAGCGCGGACGTGACGGAATATGTGGTATGGCTCCCGTACGAAACAGAGAGCATCACGGTCGGTGGCAAAGCGGAAGACGGCAAAGCGAGCGTTGAGGTCATCGGCGGCGAGAACCTGGTAGCGGGCCAGGATAACACGGTGAAGGTGATCTGCGCAGCAGAGGATGGTACCGAGAAAGAATACACGGTTATCGTGAAGCGTGCGGCAGCGCACGGCGAAGCAGAGACCGAGCCAACGAAGCCGAGTGAGACGATTACGACCACGACTACAGCAGCTGCACCTACGGACACCACGCCGAAGGCGGCGGAGGGGCTGCCGCTGTGGGCGGTGATTGCAGCAGCCGTTGCCGGTCTGGGTATTGGGTTTGCCGTTGGCTTTATCGTGAAAAAATCCAAGAAGGCGTAATGTGCACGCACGGCAAACAGCAAGCAAGACGGCTTGCTGTTTGCGCGCTTTGAAAGGAAAGCGAGGAAGGAAGATGAGAAAACACATACCGATTGCAGCGCGGGTAGCGGTAGCGGCTTTGTTGATTTCCTGCGTGCTCTGTGGAATGATGGTGCCCGTGTTCGCTGAACGTGCCACAGGGATAGAGGTGCCGAGCACCGGCGAAAAGCCGTCGGCGACACCGTACATTCTCGGCGGGGTGATGCTGGTCTGTGTCATCGTGATTGTTCTTCTGTTTTTTCCAAAAAAGCAAAGAAAACAGGGACCGAAAGCGGACGCAGACAGTGCAGGAAAAGACGAATAAGCGTATCAAACGGAGAGGCAGACGCCTCTCCGTTTTATTTGTTTTGCTAATGATGGCCCAAGCAAAAAGCAAGATTCCAATATTTGTTGGCAATATATAGAAAAATTTTAAATATATTAGTTAAAATAGACAAAAATAGCCTGTAAAAATAGGCAAAATTGCCACTTTTCCATTGGAAAAAGCTATGATATAATAGGAACGATAAAGCATCCGGGAGAATCGAAAGGGGTGGCGCAGTTGTTTGTGCTACCCTTTTTCTTCCGGAATAAAAAGGAGGAAATGGGAATGAGAAAGAACACACGTCGGATCTTGTCGTGGGTGTTGGCAATGGCATTGCTTCTCACCTGCACGATTTCCGGCCTGGTGCTTCCTGCTGCTGCCGAGAGCGATAATTTGCTCACGAACGGCGATTTTGAGCAGGGCGGCACCGGCTGGGGTACTGACCCCAAAGCGGAAATTGCCGACGGTCACGGCAAGGACGGCAGCAAGGGCATGAAGATCGCCACCGAGGTTCTCGAGGGCGGTGCTTCGGTGTACCCGGGCGTCTATTACAAGGGTGAGTTCCACGCCATGCTGGAGGCGAACACCACCTACATCTTCAGCTTTGATTACAAGCACGAAGGTAAGGGCTGGGGCCAGATGAAGGTTCTTCGCACCGGCACTGACTGGACTGGTTGGGCTACCAAGGGTAGTTTGACTGCAACCGAGTGGACGACCGTGACGATTGAGTTTACCACCGGTGCAGCAGAAAATATGAACGCCAGCACCGGCTGGGAATGGAAAGCCGAGCAGGTGCAGTACGCTAATGCTCCCGGTACGGGCGCAACGTATTTCGACAACTTCAAGCTCATCAAGAAGCCGACAGCTGCGACCGGCATTGTGCTGGACAAAACGGCTGCTGAGGTCGAAGTGGGCAAGGAGATCACGCTGACAGCGTCTGCCACGCCTGCCGGCGCTACGTTGCCTGAAATCACCTGGACCACCGGCGATGCGAACATTGCTACCGTAGAAAACGGCAAGGTGACAGGCGTGGCTGTTGGTGCGACCACCATCACCGCGACTGCGGGTGAGCTGACGGCGACCTGCACCGTGACGGTGAAGGAAGCGGTTTTGCTCACGAACGGCGATTTTGAGCAGGGCGGCACCGGCTGGGGTACTGACCCCAAAGCGGAAATTGCCGACGGTCACGGCAAGGACGGCAGCAAGGGCATGAAGATCGCCACCGAGGTTCTCGAGGGCGGCGCTTCGGTGTACCCGGGCGTCTATTACAAGGGTCAGTTCCACGCCATGCTGGAGGCGAACACCACCTACATCTTCAGCTTTGATTACAAGCACGAAGGTAAAGGCTGGGGCCAGCTGAAGGTTCTACGTACCGGTACCGATTGGACCGGTTGGGCGACCAAGAGTAATCTGACGGCCACGGAGTGGACCACGGTCACGATTGAATTTACCACCGGTGCGGCAGAAAACATGAATGCCAGCACGGGTTGGGAATGGAAGGCCGAGCAGGTGCAGTATGCGAATGCACCCGGCACCGGTGCGACCTATTACGACAATTTCAAGCTCGTCAAGAAGCCGACGGCTGTGACCGGCATCACGCTGGACAAAACGGCTGTTGAAGTCGAGGTGGGTAAGGATGTTACGCTGACGGCATCTGCGACACCTGCCGGCGCTACGTTGCCCGCGATCACCTGGACCTCCTCTGATGAGACTGTAGCAACAGTTGATGCGACGGGTAAGGTTACCGCTGTCAAGGCGGGTACCGCGACGATCACTGCTACGGCGGGTGAGCTGACGGCGACCTGCACCGTGACGGTGAAGGAAGCGGCGTTGCTCACCAACGGCGACCTGGAGCAGGGCGCTTCGGTTGCGTGGGGCGGCAGCTCGTACGTACAAAACGGTGTCGGCAAAGACGGCAGCGTTGGTATCAAGTTTGAGACCACCACCCAAGAGGGTGACGCCGCCAAGACGCCCGGCGTGTACTACAAGGGCGCTTTCAACGGTGCGCTGAAGCCGAACACCACCTACATTTTTAGTTTTGATTACAAGCACGAAGGCAAGGGCTGGGGTCAGCTCGACGTCGTGTACGGCGGCACCGATTGGACCGGCTGGGCAGACACCATTCTGCCCTCCAACGTGGATTGGACCCGCCAGACCTTTGAGTTCACCACCGGCGCAGCCGATAAGATGAACATCAAGGAAGGCTGGGAGTGGCAGGTTCGCCTGGTGCACTACTCCAACGCCGCAAACTGGGGCACTGCCTCGGCACAGTTCGATAACTTTGAACTGATTGAGAAGCCGAAAGAAATCACGGCGACCGGCATTACGCTGGATAAAACCACCGCTACTTTGGAAATTGGCGCTGACACGACGCTGAACGTGTCCGTCGTTCCCAGTGAGGCGCCGATGCCGGAAATCACCTGGACCTCCTCTGATGAGACTGTAGCAACAGTTGATGCGACGGGTAAGGTTACCGCTGTCAAGGCGGGTACCGCGACGATCACTGCTACGGCGGGTGAGCTGACGGCGACCTG
>JAGBFF010000061.1 GCA_017936615.1 Clostridia bacterium
CTCTTACCTTTGCAGCCGATGGGCAACACCCCCGAAACGTGTTTCCCGTTGCGGTGGGATATGGACTCCTTTGGGTGATCGTTGTAGCAATATGCCTGATAGTTGGCCGCGATATACCGTGGACTCTTTCCACGCAGGCTTACATAAATGGTCTTGCGTTCGCTACGGGGCTGTGCCCGATTGCCGGAAAGTACGGGTTCCGCTACGGAGTGATCGCCGGCTTGTTGAGCGCGACGATCTGCACAGTTACAGCGGAAATGCACGGTGGATTTGTTCTGTACAACGGAGGATTTACCGCGGGACTGGCGGCGCTCGTTCTCATTCCACTGTTGGATTTCTACAATGTAAAACCTAAATTCGATGACGACGTTTAAGAAGTATTCGCTCGCCTGTAAGGGCATTTAGCTTTACGCGACCCACTTGTTATAACTGTCATTCAAACGGAGGAACGAGGTATGTCTAAGCTGTATTTCAAATTCGGTGCTATGGCATCTTCTAAAACAGCCAACGCACTGATGACTCGTTTTAATTATGAAGAAAAGGGCAACCGCGTCTGGTTGATCAAGCCGGATCTGGACAACCGGGACGATTATACCGATGAGACCGGCAAGCGCGTTACAGTCGTAAAATCACGCATCGGTTTGTCCGCTGTTGCCGATGTGATTCGTGCAGATGAAAACATTTTGGAACGCTACCGTGTCATTACGGAGTCTACTCCGGTAGATGTGATCATTTGCGATGAGTGTCAGTTTCTGACTGCGGCGCAGGTTGATCAAATGAAATATATCGCAGAGCATTGCGACACGCCTGTTTTGTGCTTTGGACTGCGGTCGGATTTCCAAACTAAGCTGTTTGACGGCTCTAAACGATTGTTTGAGATTGCAGACAGCATCACCGAGATCAAGTCGGTGTGCCGCTGCGGGAAAAAGGCTATCGTCAATGCGCGTTTGAACGAAAACGGCGAGGTGATCGTTGAAGGCAACCAGATCGAGATCGGTGGCAACGATAAGTACGAAAGCATGTGCTGGGGTTGCTGGCAAGCCCGCCTTGCAGAACGGGTTTAATAGTGAAGCAGCATATTGAAGGCCCTCGGTGCACCATAAGGTGCACCGAGGGCCTGTTCTGTGCCGAACGTCATTAATAGGCAGATATACGCTCGCCGATCTTGTCACCAAAATGAAAATCACCCTGTACCTTGACACCGTCCAAAAAATACACAAAGGTGTCGGGATGCTGCTTCATGGTATTCATAAACGGCGCGATATCGCGGCTGTTGATCACGGTAATTACCATATCGAATTCCTCTCCCGTGTACATTCCACGCGCCTTGATGATGGTTGCGCTGTGGTGATACTTGTACAATATTTCATCACGTATTTTCTCCGGCTGCTTGGTGATCACCTTTACCTCAAGTGCATACCGTTCTTTTCTCAAGATAGCTGACACGGTGTTCTCGAAAACAAAGATCTGAATGACCGAAAGGAGGATGCTCGTTAAGTCCCAATATACAAAATAGGAGCAAAGAATGACTCCGTAGCAGATGATGCTGATGATGCGCTCAACGTGAAAATTAGGCTTTTTCAAATTCACAAGACACGCGATGATGTCAACACCACCGGTCGAACATCCCAATTTCAACATGATGGCCGTGCACATACCGAGCGATACACCGGCGAAAATAGCGGCGATCAATCGGTAACCGACAGCCTCGGCGTTGGTAATATCTTGGGGAATAAACGTGAAGAAATCAAGACGCTCAAGGGCGATCATTCCCAAAGAATCCAGCATTGTAAAAGCGACAACGTAGGCGACGTATCGCCGCTTTAGATATATCCAGGCAAGAATAAGCAGAGGAATATTGAACAGGATCTTAAACCAGCCGATGTTGATACCGGTTAGTTCAAAAAGAATGGTGCTGACACCGTCGATGCCGCTTGGCGAAAAATTTGACGGTATCACAAATACGTGCAGCGATATGAACGATATGGCCGCAGCTGTTATCAACAGCAGTATATTGGCGGCTTCTTTTTTGAGGACTTGTTTTTTCACGGGAGGTCACTCCTTTCTGATACGACTCATTTTAGCAAAGCTGTTGACAATTGAGAAGCGGATGATTATACTATGGATATGAATTCAATTCACAACCGGAGGAGCGGAATGGACACACGAAGGATAAGGGCGTTTTTGCTGGCTGAAAAATACAAAAGTTTTTCCAAGGTAGCTGAAGAATTCTCATATACGCCTTCGGCACTGTCGCATATGGCGGATGCGCTGGAGAAGGAAATCGGCGTTACGTTGTTTGACAGAACGCCGCACGGCGTAGAGCTTACCGAGTCGGGTAAGCGACTGTATGACAGGTTTATAGCCGTTATCGAGGCGGAGGATGCGTTGTTTCAGGCGGCGGATGAGATCGCCAGGGAGCAGGAGACGATTTTGCGTATTGCAACGTACTCCAGCATCGCGCGGCATCTTTTGCCGGTAATTTTGCGTGATTTTAAGGAAAAATACCCTGCAGTAAAGACATCGATCATTGTTGAGGACGATATACGGGATTGCCTGAAAAACGATACGGCAGATATTATATTTACCGATGAGCACGATCGCATTAGCACGGCTGAATGGTGCCCCATTATGGAGGATCGATATGTGGCGGTCGTGCCGTTTCATCTGTTTTCGGGCGAAACCGTTGTTGACAAGGAAGCGCTGTATACCCATCCGTTCATACGCATAGACGACGCGCTGCTGGATGAGTATTTTACGTATTCCCATTTTAATGAGATCGTCCGAATACAGTCGATCGAAAACGAAACAGCCGTTTCTATGGTCAAAGAAAATGTGGGAATTACGGTTCTTCCCACGCTTACGGTGAGTCACTGTCCGGAAGGGGTAAAGGTGCTGGAGCTGACACCGAAGGTGATTCGCACACTGGGAGTGCAATATAAGAAAAACAACACGTCTGTAACGACCGACAGATTTGTTAAGCACCTACAGAAACAATACGGTTTAACAAGGTCGTTGTTTCGTTAATCGAGTGGTTTGAATTTTGCTTTACAAATCCCGCGATTGTTGATATACTAGTAACCTGAAGGAAGGCGCATACCAATGAAATTGACTGTTACGGACGTTCGGGAACATCCGGGTGACGCGGCATTTTTGCTTGACAACGGGGTTACATCCATCTTATACGATACGGGATTTGCCTTTACGGGCGACGCGATCGCGGACAGAGTGCAGGCGGTACTGGGTGACCGTCAGCTGGACTACCTGTTTCTGACGCATTCACACTATGACCACGTACTGGGGGCACCGTATGTTTGCGCGCGCTATCCCGACGTCAAGGTTGTTGCCGGTGAGCACGCCGCCGAGGTGTTTGCGAAACCTACCGCTCGCGCGCATATGCGGGATCTGGATCGCAAGTTTGCGGTGCAGTGCGGGGCAACGGAGTATGAAGACCGTGTGGACGAGCTTCGGGTGGATATGACGGTCAAAGAGGGCGACGTGATCCGTGCGGGCGCGATGGAGTTTACTGTGGTTGAATTACCGGGGCATACCAAATGCTCGATCGCCTTTTACCTCGCCTCGGAAAAGCTGTTGCTCGGTTCCGAAACGCTGGGTGTGTATGACGGAGGAGATATTGTTTTTCCTTTGTATTTGGTCGGTTATCACATGGCGCTGGACTCTATTTCCAAGGTGGAAGCGATGGAGATCGACAACCTGTTGCTGCCGCACTATGGCCTGCTGAATCATGAGGAAACGGCGTTTTATCTTGCCAACAGCCGGAAGAGTGCCACGGAAACTGCCGAGGAGATCCTCGAGGTGCTGAAAAACGGCGGTACACACGATGACGCGGTGGCGTATTTCAAGCGGAAGTTTTATCGCGGTAACGTGCCAACGATCTATCCTATTGATGCCATGATGCTCAATACCAACCATTTGGTCAGTGTTATTGAATGGGAACTGTTCCATGCAGAACCATAACCACGACGCCTCAAGGAATTGGGGCGTTTTTTTCTGTTGTGCTGTAAGCGGAAGTGTGTTATAATGTTAAAGATGACCTTCGTATACTGTTATGAGGTGAGCGCATGTCTGCATTTTCCAAGTTTACCGATGAATTAAAAACGCTACGCTGGCAGAATTTTGCAGCATTGTTTTTCGCCGGCTGTATCAACGCATTTGGCGTCACGGTGTTTTTGGCACCCGTCAAACTGTACGATAGCGGCATTTCCGGCACATCCATTTTGCTGTCGCAGATCACGCCGGAATACATGACCCTATCGCTGTTCCTGCTCGTACTGAATATACCGCTGTTTTTGTTCGGCTTGAAACGACAGGGGGCCGCCTTTACGGTGTATTCCGTATTCACGGTTGCGATCTACTCGATAGCGGCGTGGCTCATCACGGATGTGTTGCCGATCGACGTCAGTATTGCCTCACCATTGGCCGGCGAGGACCTGTTGCTGTGCGCACTGTTCGGTGGTATGATATCCGGTGTCGGCAGCGGTATGACCATCCGCTACGGCGGCGCGATCGACGGTATTGAGGTCATGGCGGTCATCTTTGCGAAAAAGATCGGTATCACCGTCGGAACCTTCGTGATGGTCTATAACGTGCTGCTGTACATCGTGTGCGGTGTTCTGATCCACAGTTGGATCCTACCGCTGTACTCCATCGTCACATATGCCGCAGGACTCAAAACGGTGGACTTTGTTGTGGAAGGCTTTGATCGTTCCAAAGAAGTGATGATCATTACCAACAAGCCGGATGAGGTGAGTGGTGCACTGATGGCGGCGTTTGAGTGCGGCACGACCAAGATCGCCGCGACGGGTGGGTATTCCAACGCGGAAAAGACCATTATTTATTTTGTCGTCAACCGCTTTCAGATCGCCAAGATGCGCAATATTATTCACGCTATCGATCCGAAAGCGTTCGTAACGATCAGCGAAGTGGCGGACGTCTTCAAAAGCAACGATTAAAGAAAGCGGGGCCGGTTGCTCGCCAAGCGTCTTTAAAATAAGACTTGTCATTTTCGGCAAGCTGTTGTATCATAAAAGAATATTGATGTAGGGGGAAGTTCTATGGGTAAAAGCGTACAAGACATTTTGGCAATGATCCGCGAAAACAACATTGAAATGGTCGATTTCAAGATGGTGGATATCAACGGTCAGTACCGCCACGTCACCATTCCTGCGCAGAATTTTTCCGAAGACACGATGAAGAGCGGCATTGGATTTGACGCCTCCAACTACGGTTACGCCGTGGTGGAAAAGAGCGATATGGTGTTCATCCCCGATCCCGATACTGCGGTGATCGATCCGTTCTGCACCATTCCCACACTGTCGATGACGGGCAATGCCATGATCATTGACAGCCCCGAAAATCGACCGCTCGCACAGTATCCCCGCAACATCATCAAGGCAGCTGTTGAATACATGAAGAACAGCGGCGTTGCTGATGAAATGAAGATCCTTCCTGAATTTGAGTTCTATCTGTTTGATAACGTCACCTGGAACGTCGACGGCAAGCACATCGGCGCTACCGTTGATGCCAAGCAGTCCTACTGGAACTCCGACACGGAAGGTCACGGCGTGGTCGTTCCCAAACAGAAAAACTACCACATTGCCAAGCCGTTTGATATTTCTTATGAGTGCCGCAGCGAAATGTGCCTTCTTATGAATGAGGCGGGCATTGACATCAACTATCATCACCCCGAAGTGGCGGCTTCCGGTCAGTTTGAGATCGAGCCGCAGCTCGGTGAAGTGGTTCACATGGCGGATGCCACGATGATGATCAAGTACATTATTCACAACACCGCACTGAAATACGGCAAATCGGCCACCTTTATGCCCAAGCCCATCTACGGTGAGGCGGGCAGTGGTATGCACGTCCATATGCTGCTGTTTAAGGACGGCAAGCCGGTGTTCTCGGATGATAACGGTTACTCGCATTTGAGCCGTGAGGCACACTACTTTATGGGCGGTCTGCTCAAGCATATTCATTCGCTATGTGCCATCACCAATCCCGGCACCAACTCCTTTAAGCGTTTGGTTCCGGGCTTTGAAGCTCCCGTTACGGTGGGCTACGCGACCTCGAACCGTAGCGCGGTTATCCGCATTCCCGCCTATGCGAAAGCGCCGGATAAGCGCCGCTTTGAGCTGCGCAACCCCGATGCGACCTGCAACCCCTATTTCTGCTATGCGGCGATTTTGATGGCAGGTCTGGACGGTATCAAAAACAAGATTGATCCCCACGAAAACGGTTGGGGTCCGTACGATATGAACCTCTACCATCTGCCGGAAGAGGAGAAGGCGAAGCTGCAGGGTCTGCCGACCTCGCTAGATGCCGCTTTGGATGCTTTGGAAGCTGATAATGACTATCTCACCGCCGGTGGCGTATTCCCGAAGGAGCTCATCACCAACTTCATCAAAGCGAAGCGTGAGGAATGCCGCCAGCTCGCTGCCATTCCGCATCCTGCCGAGTACGATCGCTATTACAATCTGTAACGCAGAAAAACATCCCGAAAACGTTTCGGGATGTTTTTTGTTGTATTCCACACGCCAATGTGATAAAATGAGTAAAAATTAAAGTAATGATAAGGAAGTGCGGCGGATATGGCACTACGAATGAAAGCGTTGTTTTTTGATTTTGGGAGAACGATCGTACAGCATCCGGAGGATGGTGTCGGTCTGGAGATTGTCAAAGAAACCGGCGTTGAGAACGAGGAAGATGCTCGCCTGATTCGTGATGCGGTATTTTCGGTTGCGAAATATGCCAATTTTATCGACGAAGGCTCAATGTCGCGGGATACCTACAAGGAATTGCTGTCGAAGGACGTGCCGGAGCGCCTTGTACCGTATGCGCTCAAAGCGGCGGATTATCCCATCAGTCGCCTGCCGATGATCGACGGTATGAAGGAGCTGTTGACCAAGCTTCGCGCCGACGGCTTCAAGCTGTATATTACTTCGAATCTGGACGAATACCACGCTGATCAGATGCCGCAAACCGAAACAGCGCAGTATTTCGACGCGATGCTCTTTTCCTCCAAGATCAAGGTGAGAAAGCCCTATCCCGAGTTTTTCCAAGCCGCCCTTCAAACGTTCGATGTAAAAGCGGAGGACTGCCTGTTTATTGACGATCTGGAAGAAAACGTCCGCGCCGCTGAAGCGTGTGGCATCAAAGGGTTGGTATTTCACGGCGATCCCAAAGAAGCGGAACAATTTATTTATGCCAATCTTTGAAATTTTCTAAAAAGTATTGACTTTAACCTAAGGTAGAAGTATACAATTCCGGCGAAGGGAGTGGTCAAATGCGGATCAAAATGGTTTGTGAGCTTACCGGCTTGACGGACAGGACGATTCGGTATTACATTGACGAGCAGTTAATATCGCCGACGTATACAGAAAACTACTTGGGACGAAAAACGTTCAACTTTACGGAAGAAGACGTAGATCAACTGAATCACATCGCTGTGCTTCGAAAATTTGATTTTTCTATCGAAGAGATTCGTGAACTGCTCGCACATCCGGAACGAAGCGGTCGTGTTATCTTGAATGTCAAGGCGCGCATTGAGAATATGGTATCGCAAGGACAAGAGGCGCTGAAGGCGATATCCAATTTATCGGTCAAACGCTCGTATACGGTAGCGGAACTGGCTCGTGCGTTGCTGATGCCCGTTGAGTCGTTGCCGATCAAAAACGATCATAAACCGTTGGATATCGGCGGTTTCTTGCTGGATAAATTTGTGCAAACCTTACTGTTCATCATTACGTGGTTGCCAATCGTGCTGATTGTACGGAATAGTCTGTATTCGTGGTGGTCCTATGAGCATCCGCATATCTCCTGGAGCTCCGCGGTCGGTTGTCTGGCGTTTGTGTGGCCAAGCATCGTTCTATTGTTTTTACATAAATTCAAATTCAGCCGTCGAGCGTGGAAACGACGGACAGCAAAGGTTGTTTTGTATTTCTTTAGCTTTTTATGTGCGATGGAAATTATGGTTCTCGGCAATGCGGCAACGGCTGTTGACTGTTCCCATACCACCGATCCCGTTGACTATATGATATTGGACACCGAGTGCAGCGATGGTTGGGAAGCGGAATTTCAAATGTTTCCGAAAAGGTGGGACGTTGATACTGAACACGAGGATTTTGAGTATTACTATCGCTTCGATCGTTTTTTCTTTCATGCGCATGAATATATAAAAAACCACGAAATTGTCGTGGAGAGGCATTTGACGCCCACGATGTATGAAGCGGAAGAGCAGCGTATCCGTGAACTTTTCTTACAGTTACAGGAGAATCAAAAAGAAAAACTGGAAAATGATTATTATCCTGAAAACGATGATGACTATGATAGTTTTGAGGAACGAGAGATAGGGCAGTATCGTTGCGTGATGTTGTATTCCAGTGCGCCTACACTTTCCGATAGATATGGAAAAGGGGAAAACGGCGGCGTGCAACTGATATTTGCTTATAATCCTTCCACAAATACGGCTCGGTATATTGCGTTTTATTCCGAATGTGGAACAACATCTCATTATTCCACGTTGGATTGGTATATTGCAGAGTCTTGACATCATTGCACCGATTTGTTATACTGTACATAGAGACCTGACAGTAAAGTTTCGCTGCGGCGATTCTGCCTGAAAGGTGTTGCCGAATAGGGTTAAGCTATTGCGTGATTTCGGTCGCACCGTCTGTCGGTGTGACCGATTTTTGTTTTGCAAAATGGAGGAAAGTTACATGGAAAATCGTGTTGCCGTTATGAGTATCATTGTGGAAAACAAAGAGTCAGTGGAACCGCTCAACGCCTTACTGCACGAGTACGGTGAATATGTCATCGGCCGCATGGGCATCCCGTACCATAAATACGATATCAGCATTATTTCACTGGCAGTGGATGCACCGCAAAATACGATCGCTGCGCTGTCCGGCAAGATCGGGAATTTGGAGGGAGTCGGCGTCAAGACCGCTTACTCCAATTTTGAGAAACATGACTGAAGCTGTCAAAAAACTCATTGATACACTACACGACGCGCATACGCTGACTACGGAAGAATACGAGCGGTTGGTTGTCGGTTATTCAACGGAAGCGGCGGCCTATGCGGCACAAAAAGCCGACGCGATGCGGAGGCGCGTATTTGGCAACACCGTGTTTATCCGTGGCTTGATCGAAGTCAGTAACCTGTGTCGTAACGATTGCTATTACTGCGGTATACGCTGCTCCAATGAAAAGTGCGACCGCTATTGTCTGACAGCAAAGCAGATACTGGAATGTTGCGAAGAAGGCTATCAGCTCGGTTTTCGGACCTTTGTTTTACAAGGCGGGGAAGGCTGCCTTGCTGTTGATGATGTTACGTCAACGGTACGCGAAATCAAAAGACGGTATCCTGATTGCGCCGTGACGCTGTCGCTGGGAGAATATTCCTTTGAGGAATACCGTAGGATGCGTGAGTCCGGGGCGGATCGCTATCTGCTTCGTCACGAAACCGCTGATCGTGAACACTATGAACGGCTTCATCCGTCATCCATGTCGTTTGACAACCGTATGCGTTGTTTACACGATCTTCGGGTACTTGGTTTTCAGGTGGGCTGTGGGTTTATGGTCGGTTCGCCCTACCAAACGCCTCGTCATATCGCCACGGATCTCAAGTTTATTGAAGAGTTTGCTCCCGAAATGTGCGGTATCGGACCGTTTATCCCGCAAAAAGACACGCCGCTCGGCGATCATCCGGCGGGAACAGCAGATCTGACCGTATACCTGCTGTCGCTGTTGCGGCTCATGCATCCCGAATTGCTGTTGCCGGCGACTACGGCACTGGGCAGCATCGGCAGTGACGGTCGCGAACGTGGCATCCGAGCGGGCGCTAATGTGATCATGCCGAATCTGTCGCCGCCATCGGAACGTCAAAAGTATGCGCTGTACGATAATAAGCTGTCTAGTGGCGATGAATCCGCGCAAGCGGTGGCACATTTACGGCTGAGTATGCAAACTATTGGCTATGAAATTGTGAATGCTCGGGGGGATCACCCCGATGCCCATATTCAGAACTGAGAAAAGAGGAATACACTATGGCATTGTATAATCCCAAATCCCTCAAAGCAGAGGAATTCATCAATCACGAGGAGATCCTCGACACGATTCGTTATGCGGAGGAAGACAAAAATAACGTTGAACTGATTGACGCCATTTTGGAAAAAGCACGCCCGAAAAAGACGGAGGACGGCGTCCACTGTGAAGGACTTACGCACCGTGAGGCATCGGTACTGCTGGCTTGCGATATTCCTGAAAAGGTGCAGGAAATGTACCGTCTGGCCGAAGAGATCAAGCTGTCGTTTTACGGCAACCGCATCGTGATGTTTGCACCGCTGTATCTGTCCAACTATTGTGTCAACGGTTGCGTATACTGCCCGTATCACCTGAAAAATAAGCATATTGCGCGCAAAAAGCTGACTCAGGAGGAAGTGCGTCGCGAGGTTATTGCGTTGCAGGATATGGGACATAAGCGCCTGGCCATTGAAGCCGGTGAGGATCCGGTCAACAACCCGATTGAGTACATTTTGGAATGCATCAAGACGATCTATTCCGTTCATCACAAGAATGGCGATATTCGCCGTGTCAACGTTAACATTGCGGCAACGACGGTAGAAAACTACCGCAAGCTGAAGGAGGCCGGAATCGGCACCTACATTTTGTTCCAGGAGACCTACCACAAAAAGAGCTATCTGGAGCTGCATCCCACCGGCCCGAAGCACGATTACGACTATCATACCGAGGCTATGGACCGTGCGATGGAGGGCGGCATTGATGACGTTGGCTTGGGCGTGCTGTTTGGCTTGGAACTGTATAAGTACGAATTTGCCGGCTTGCTGATGCACGCGGAGCATCTGGAGGCGGTACACGGCGTAGGCCCGCACACCATTTCCGTGCCGCGTCTGAAGCGTGCGGACGACATCGATCCGGATCAGTTCGACAACGGCATCAGTGATGATACCTTTGTGAAGATCTGCGCGCTGATCCGCATTGCCGTGCCGTACACCGGCATGATCATTACC
>JAGBFF010000062.1 GCA_017936615.1 Clostridia bacterium
AGGTGATCTCTTCACGGTAGACAGCCGTATCGTTTGTCGAGAGACGGCGCAGCAACGCCTCCACACGGGCGATCAGTTCCGAAGGGCTGAAGGGTTTCGTGACATAATCATCCGCACCGAGACGCAACGCACGTACCTTCTCGTGCTCCTGGGAGCGTGCGGTCAACATCATAATGCCGAGCGAGGCATTCTGCCTACGCAGGCGCTCGCACAGCTCGAAGCCATCCATGCCGGGCAGCATGAGGTCCAACAACGCCACACGGATACGATCTTTGTTTTCCTCGTAACGCTCCAGCGCCTCTTCGCCCGAAGCGGCTTCAATCACCTGGAAACCGGCTCGATGCAGATGGATCACGATAAATTCGCGGATGACCGCTTCGTCCTCACACAATAAAATACAGCTCATCAGAACTCCTCCTCCGATATACGATAAAAGAAATAATTGAATTCCTCAACCGCAATGTTCGTCTGCTTTTCGGAAATGTAGACAGCATAACAGCGGTCTTCCGTTTCATCCAGCAGCGTGTATCCCTCCGGAAACTCGTCCTTTTTCTCCGACGGGAACGTCCCGAGGCGGAACAGCCATTCGCCGCTCTCCATATCCGCATACAACGTCAGCGTCCGTGTACCGACATTGTAGGCTGCCGGCAGATCCTGCCATTCGTCGCGCAGGCGCAGCATATAGCCGTCTTCCGCGGGGATCAAACCGGTGAACTCCGTGTTGATCCGTTTTGTCGACTGATCCCAATAACACCATTCGGTATGCCACAGCGTCTTAGACATTTCAGCATCCTCAAAGCCGGGCATACGCGTTGTAACCGGCCATTCCACCACACCGTCACCGTCAATATCACGGCTGGCAATCGGCAATTCGCGGGCGGTCACACTGTTAAGCTGCACCATCTGATCGCAAAGAGGAGCCTTCAGCTTGCCGTCCTCCCAGCAGACCAGTTCGGTAATCATAGCGTTTTGTTCTTTGTAACAATCCAAAAACACGCCGTTAACATCTGCGGACAGCTCGGCCACAATATACTCACCGAAGCTTACGATATCGCTGTCCAGCATAACGTGCCCGGTTTCGACCGCACCGTTGTCACGGTAAGAAAACAACTGCGCTGATGCAAGACGGGTGCCGGTCATAATACTGAGAAGTAAGAGATCATCCGCTCCGTCTCCGGTAATGTCGCCCACCACCAGATCCGTATACGGCGCACTAAACGGACGGGCTGTCAGGCTGTTATCCAGATCGTAGATCGCCAGACGGGAATCCCGCGTGTTATACAAATGCCAACCGATCAACAATTCCGGTGTACCGTCATTATCCAGATCGCCGAAATCCACCCGATTGACGGACTCGCCTTTACCCTCCACATCGGCAACCGATCTCCACGTGCCATCGGCGTTGCGCTTCAACAAGTTGATATGTACCAAGGCATTTTCTGAATTGCGCCGATAAAAAGCGACGGCCGTGTCCGGAACCGTTTCCGCTTTCTCGGTAATCGGCTGCTTTGTCGCACTTTCCGGCGACAGAACGGTGTGCGCCTCCACCTGCTCCAACGTGATGAATGCCGACAGATAGTTTCCGGCCGCCGGATACTTCAATGTGTAGTCCGCACTTTCGCCGTTGCCGGTATGGGAGCTGATATAGGCATCCAGGGCACTGCGGATCGCTTCCTGCTCGCCACCACTGTTTGGAGGGATCAGCTGCGTTTCTACATTCAGGCCGATCGCATTACATCCCGTCAGAAAACAGATCAACGCAATGCAAATTGCCGCAATGCGAAATCGACGGCTTTTCATACCGAGCACCTCCTACAAAATCGTTACACACTGTTTATTTTAATCTTATTTAGATATAAAGTCAACAACAAAAACAAAACCGTCCGGAATCCCTTCCGAACGGTTTTTCAGTTAAAGCCGACTAAGTTGATCGTTCAAGCGACAGAGCAGCTTGTGCAACGGCACACTCAATACGAGAGCCGTCAGCAGATTGCCACCACAATGCAGCAGATCAAACCAAATGCCGCTGATCCAGTAAGCAATCATCATGGACGGACCGCCCAAAATCAGATACAAAATGGAACAAAGCGCTCCGAACATCAACCCGAAGATCGCATTGACGATTGCCCAACCGATCGGTGAGGTCATCCGCCGAAATACCAAAGCAACCAACACCAATGGCAGCCACACGTAGAGGTAATTCAAGAACCAGTGACCAAAGCCGTAAAAGAATCCCTGCATCATCACAAAAATGTACAGAGGATATAGCGTTTTCAATCCATATACCCGTGTATAGGTGATAAGTAGGATGGAGACGATTTCGATATTCGGCAACCACGACAACACCACCTGCGATACAAACAGCAAGGCGCCCAGCAAGCTCAACAGCACCAACCGATAGATGTCTAATCGCTGAACTTTCATGTTTACCATCCCGTTTTCAGGGTCAGTTCATAGGTCTCGCCGTCGGCGATTTCCGTGGCAGCACAACCGGTCATCCACACTTCACCGCCCTTGGTAATGCACCACCACTCCTGCTTACCGGAATCAGCAATGCGACCGTCGACTGCCGTGATGAAGAACATCTCCCCTTCACCGCTGCCAACAATCAGATTTTTCTCTTCCAAAGCACCCTTCAGATAATCGGCATCGGTATTGATCTCAACCGTTTTGCTGACATCGTCATAGACGATCTTCACCGTAACAGTCTTATCACCAATTGGATTGGAGGGATCGGTGCTTTGCGCACCGCCAGTTGTCGTTCCGGTGCTGCCGTCATCGCCCGAATACGCAGGACGATTGGCACGATACACCAACACAAATGCCAGTACCAGCACTACCAGCAACACGACACCAAGAATGAGACCCAGTTTCTTCTTGTTCATACAAAAACATCCTTTCTTTCCACCGAACCGAGACAACCGCCGACAGAAATAAAGGATGACAAAGAACGGTCCTGCTGGGAAACCGTTTCTTGTGCCATTGCCAACGCTCGTAGCATTCTGCACGACAACTTCAGGCAAGTCTTCTGGCTCACAGGTCGCGCCGTCTCGCCTTCCCGATCTCTCAGTGGCATAATGAGACGACAGTCACCTGAATACAGCGACGGGTTCGCGGGGGATTCACACCCCTCTTCCTTGTTCGGGTCACCGCGTACGGTGACACACCTGAAGGTCTCATTATTCGGTTTTTTAGCGCAGAAAACAAATTTGTTTTCTTGCAGTTCCAGTATAGCGCGCCTCCTCTAAAAAAGCAACCGTATTTTAGGAAAATCGCGAAAATTCTTGACAAAAAGGCGCGGCAGTGATATCATAAAACAAGTAAAGTGTTGATGGGGACGGCGATCTACCCAGGCTTTCTTTCAGAGAGCATCCGGCTGCTGAAAAGGATGTAAGAAACCGCAGGTCGTTACCACCCCGGAGCGCTTCCGGGCGTCTTATGACAAAAGGAAGCCGGCTCGCCTCGTTATCGGCGGCTCAAGCGCAGATCTTTCTGCGGAATGAGGGTGGAACCACGTGGCTGTTATGCCCCGTCCCTTGGTTGGGACGGGGCTTTTTTTGTAATTTGAAAGGAGAGAAACCTTATGCTGAATATCACTCTGAAAGACGGCAGCGTCCGTCAAACCGAACCGACGACGGTGGATGCATTTTGCCGCGAACTGTCGATGGGTCTGTACCGTAACGCCTGTGCGGCGCGCGTGAACGGCGAGGTCGTTGACCTGCGCACGGCGCTCACCGAGGATTGCACCGTGGAGATCCTGACCTTTGACGATCCCGACGGCAAGCGTGCGTACTGGCACACCGCCTCCCACGTGATGGCGCAGGCTGTCAAGCGTCTGTGGCCCGAAGTGCAGCTGGCCATCGGCCCTGCCATTGACG
>JAGBFF010000063.1 GCA_017936615.1 Clostridia bacterium
ATGGCGACAGGTGTACTTCCGCTGATGCTTGGGCGTGCTACGCGCGCGATCCCGTTATTGCCGACGCACGATAAATGCTACCGCGCCACATTGCGTTTTGGGTTTACGAGCGATACGCTGGACGTGTGGGGGGCGGTGACACCGACCGGTAAAGCGCTACCGACTGCAACAGCTGTGGCGGCGGCGCTTCCGCAGTTCCGTGGTGAGATCCTGCAGGTTCCGCCGATGGTATCGGCGCTGAAGAAGGACGGTGTCCGCCTGTATGAGCTGGCGCGGCAGGGGATCGAGGTCGAACGCGAGGCACGTCCGATCACGGTGTATCGGCTGGAAGCCGAAACTTATCACGAGACGACAGGTGAGCTGACATTACTGTGTGAGTGCTCTGCCGGTACTTATATTCGTACCCTGTGCGACGATCTGGGTGCTGTGTTGGGCTGTGGGGCAGTGATGACCGCATTACGGCGAACGCAGGCGGCGGGCTACGACGAAGCGGTATGTTATACCATTGAAGAATGGGAGCAGTTTGCGCGCGAAGGTACGCTGGAAGCACATATTCACCCCGTGGATACGGCGTTTTCCGTATACCCGTCGGTCAGCGTGTCGCAGGCACAAGCCACACGGTTTTCCAATGGTGGCGCGTTGGCGCTGGATCGATTGGGAAATCAGACGGTGGACGGTATTACCCGTGTTTACGCGCCCGATCACACATTTTTAGGACTGGGAACCCCTGCCGAGGGCGAATTGCAGGTCCTTCGGCTCTTGGGATAACATTTGTTCAAAATAGGAGGAATCCGCATGGACGAATCTCCGATCCGTAAGAAATCACAACCAAAGAAAACCACTACCACTGCAAAAAAGGCCGCACCCAAATCGACTTCTCGGAAAAAGGTTGCCGGAACGGCTGCAGAAACACTGAAGGAAGCGTTGCTGGAAGTGCGCGGTCTGGAAGCCTCCATTTTGGAGGACGTGGTGATCGACGAAGAGGTAACCGCTTCTGTGGCGGAAGAATCGATCGTCGAGGTTGCGTCAGACGCGGTGGCGGAAGCGGAAGGTGCCGGCGAAATCGCGCGGGAAACCGCTGATATCGCTTCCGAGAAATTAGCAGAAGAAGAACCTTCCGTTTCGAAGAAAATTGCCAAAAAACCGCAAAGAAAGCGCCGTAAGGTACGTTATGCCGCACCGCTTGGGTTTTTAGTGCTGTTTCTGGCGCTGACCGGTTTGATTGCGTTGTGCGTTGGCGGTGTTCGCTTGGTGCAGAAATGGACGGACGACAGTGAGTTGCGCGCTGAACTGTCAATGTTCCTGGATCCGGTCACGCAGATGTGTCCCACGCCCTTCACCGATGCAGGAGAAGCGGAGGATCAGGATACGCTTATCAGCTCGGCGATCTACAGTATTGCGCAGCCTGAATACGTTCGCTGGCTTCGCGAGGGCGACAGCTGTACTTTCAGCTATGAGCGCGATGAATTGGGACGGTTACTCGTACCGAAAAAGACGGTGGAAAAAGCATTTGCGCACCTCTTCGGTGAGGAAACGATCCGCGCCCACCATACGGTCGGTGACGCGGAATACAATGAGGACGCCGCTTGTTACCACGTACCGATCCAGCACACGACAGCAGGGTATGTGCCGGTGCTGGATACCATCGACCGCGATGGCGATGTGTATACTGTGCGTGTTTCGTATGTGCTGGCACAGGATATCGAGTACGATTACCGCGGCACGGCGCTGGAGCCGAGTGCGGATATGGGTAAGTATGCTCAATGGTTTGCTGTGCAGAAAAACGAGGATGACTCTTGGACGATCCTGTCGGTTGAGGCAGAGGAACAGCAAGTCAAATAAAATGAACCCCGTTGTCGGTGCTCCGACAACGGGGTTTTCTCATCACTTATTTCAAGAAGCCGTTGACGATCTGTTCTTCAGCTTCCTGCTCGGTCAGGCCCAGCGTCATCAGCTTGATAAGCTGTTCGCCGGCGATTTTTCCGATCGCGGCCTCGTGAATGAGGCTGGCATCCAGATGATTGGCAGTGATCTCCGGAACGGCGCAGACGCTGGCGTCATCCATCAAGATGGCATCGCATTCCGTATGACCCGCGCAGCGAGCGTTGCCGTGGATATGCGAAACAAAAGTCTGCTTGGAACGCTCACGTGCCACCGAACGTGAAATGACGTTGGCAGAGCTGTCCTCACCGTTGAGATAGACGGTAAAATCCGTATCGGCGATCTGATCGCCGTGGGTCATTAGCTTTTCGCGGATGAGCAGGGTTGCACCGTTACCTACGGTGGCGGTGGTGATGCGGTTCGTAGAGTCGACACCTTTGATCTGGGTGGTCTCCAGCTCCATACTGGCACCGGCTTCGAGATAAATCACGGTGTTGGGATTCATTACTCGCTGACCGTTGCCGTCGCCTTGGCCGTAATGGCGCTCCACGTAGCGCACACGCGCATTTTCACCTACGTAGAAGGTGTGGATGCCGTCGTGCCGGGACTCCTCGTCACCGGCGTTGTGGATGCCGCAGCCGGCGACGATGGTGACGTCACAATCCGCACCGATAAAGAAATCGTTATACACCATTTCCTTGATACCGCTTTGGCTCAGTACGACAGGAATGTGAACGCTCTCGTTTTTTGTGCCGGGTTTGATGCGGATATCGATACCTGGCTTGTCCGTTTTCGTTTCAATATCAATGTTGGCCGTGGTATTCCGACCGGCCAGCTGACCGTTGGAGCGGATGTTATAGGCGCCTTCAGGGACCTCGTGCAGCTCGGCAACAGCTTCCAGCAATGTTTGTTCGATCTTGTCCATACCGCTCCTCCTTTACTTCAACTTCTCGGTCAACGCCTGGCATGCCACGTTGGCATTCAGCAGGTGCGGCATCACTTCGGCATGAGTGCCGATGCGGCTGATCTCGCCGCCGGCGATAACCACGATTTTATCGGCGATGTTCAGGATACGCTCCTGATGCGAGATGATGAGAATGGAGCCGCCCTCCTTGGCGTGCATTTTTTCAAATACCTGAATGAGATTTTGAAAGCTCCACAGGTCGATGCCTGCTTCAGGTTCATCAAAGATCGAAAGCTGCGTACCGCGGATCATCACGGTAGCGATCTCAATGCGCTTGAGTTCACCACCGGACAGACTGGCGTTTACTTCGCGGTTGATGTAATCTTTGGCACACAGACCGACCTCCGACAGATACGAGCAGGCGCGGGTCACCGACATCGGTTCTCCGGCGGCAAGCGAAAGCAGATCGTGCACGGTGATTCCCTTAAAGCGTACCGGCTGTTGGAATGCGAAGCTGATACCATGCTTTGCACGTTCCGTGATGCTCATGGCGGTAATATCCTCGCCGTCCAGCAGAATGTTGCCAGAGGTAGGGGTGAGGATGCCCGCGATGACCTTGGCCAAGGTGGATTTACCACCGCCGTTGGGGCCGGTAAATGCGACGAAGCGCTCATCGACCGTCAGATTGATATTGTGTAGGATCTCCTTTTCTACGCCGTCGGCATCGACGGTGTAGGAGATGTTTTTCAGTTCCAGCATAGGTCTTTCCTCCTGTTTTGACAGGGCGATCCCCGTCTCACTAGAGTATAGCACACCCTGCTAAAAAATAAAAGAGGGAGAAGGGAAAAATCACGAAAAAAGAAACGCCAAAGCACACGCTTCGGCGTTTCTGTAAGGAAATCGATCAATAGTTGTTGGCGCGCAGACGAAAATAGGCCTTCGGATGCGCACAAACGGGGCAAAGCTCCGGAGCGTCCTTGCCGATGTGCAGGTGACCGCAGTTGCCGCATTCCCAGATGCAATCGCCGTCACGGGAGAAGACCAGACCGCCTTCGACATTGGCGAGCAGGCGGCGATAGCGCTCTTCATGAGCTTTTTCGATCGCTGCAACGCCCTCGAACAGATCAGCGATCTTATCAAAGCCTTCTTCACGGGCTTCCTTGGCGAAGGTGGCGTACATATCGGTCCATTCGTAGTTCTCACCCTCGGCAGCGTCAAGCAGGTTTGCCTCGGTGGAGCCGATGCCGCCGTGCAGCAGCTTGAACCACAGCTTGGCGTGCTCTTTTTCGTTGTTGGCGGTTTCCTCGAACAGTTCCGCGATCTGCGTGTAGCCGTCCTTGCGTGCTTTGGATGCGTAGTAGGTGTACTTGTTGCGTGCCTGCGACTCACCGGAAAAAGCAGCCTGCAGGTTGGCCTCGGTTTTGGTTCCCTTGAGATCCATAAAAAATCCTCCTATAATAATGCTATTGCCTTAATTATACGGTTATTTTTGCCAAATGTCAATGCGATTTTCCGAGGAAATCTGCCAGCACCGGGTACAACGCATCTGCCCATGCACAGCTGCCGTCCGCATTCGGGTGCCCCCCGTACTTGGCGCAGTGAGGATGCGCGGCATCCTGCCCCAAAACGGGAACGACGTCAAACACCGCATCGGCGTGTTTTGATAGATCGCCCAAAATACCGCGGTTAACGGTTTCCCATTTCACACGAACCTGTTCGGAATAATCGAACGGCGGAACAGTCTGCAGAAGAACCCGACAACCGACTTCATGCAGTTTATCAAGGATCGTACGAAGATCCGCGAGGATCTGTTCAGCGCTGCGTCCGCGGCCGAGATCGTTAACACCGTAGCACACGATGACTGCGTCGTTTTGCTTGGCCTTGGCCAGCCAGGTTCCGTCTGCCGCAGCATCCATGGCGCGCCCAAAACCGAGCCCCAGATTCCAGTAGGCGTTATGATGCCCGAGTCGCTCCGAAACGAGAGCATTCCAAAAGGTGTATTCACCGAACGGAACGCCGATGCCTTGTGTGATGGAATCGCCTAAATAGGCGATTTTCTTCTTGATTGGTCGGTCGCAGCCGATCATAGAGGGAAAGGGAAGTCTGCGCGAGTTGATCCACGCGTCGCCCTCGCGGACGAAAGAAGGGATCATCGATTCCTCGTGGTTGGGGATGTCGTTTCCGCGAAAACCGATCTCGATACACAGGTATTGCCCGCTTTCGGCGGCGATGGTCAACGGATCGGTAGCGAATATCTCACCGGGTTGCACGGTATAGGAAGCAGCACCGCCGATCGTAATCTGCTGGACGCTATGAAGCTTGCCCGCGGTACGCTCATCGCAGTGATCGGCAACACCGATCACTAGGTGCGTGATCTCCCAGTTGTCGCACTCATATCCCTGATGGCTGTGCTGACCGTCGGCAAAGGTGCTGTCTATGGTGTTGGAGAACAAGAGGGAATAGGTAAATGTGCCGCCTTCAAATACACGGTAGTAAACACGACCGACTTGTTCCGCCTTGGGATCGGATGGCGAAAAATGGTGCTGACTACCACCGGCAGCAAGAGTATTGGATACATAGGTCTTACAAAATGCATGAAGCAAGTCCACAGTGAACCCTCCGTTTCTGTCATTCATTTTAACAAAGGAAAAGAGTGCTGTCAACGGTTTACAAATGTGTTTTCTTATGCTACAATAGAGCAGTGCAAGGAGGCGCAGACTATGGATTTTTCACGTATTAGCGATCGCTTAAATGCCTTGTTGGAGTTGGGCGTTCCCGGCTGTGCGATTTCGGTGCGTCAGAACCATAAGGAGTTGTATCGTTACGTGTGCGGCACCACCGACCGCGAGGGAACAAAACCGATGACCGGTCGCGAGGCGTTTTATCTGTTTTCCTGCACCAAGCCGATCACCGTTGCTGCCGCGATGCAGTTGGTGGAGCGTGGGCTGTTGGAGCTGGATCGCCCTGTGGCCGACTATCTGCCCGAGTTTTCCGATATGATGGTGATGCAAGACGGCGTCCTCGTTCCCGCGGACAAGCCGATCCTGGTGCGGCACCTGTTTACGATGAGCGCCGGACTGGATTATGACGTGCATGCCGAGCCGATTCGTCAGGCGCTCAAAGAGTTTGGCGTTAGTATCACGACTCGACAGTTTGCTGCGGCGGTGGCAAAAAAACCACTGTGTTTTCACCCGGGTGACCGGTTCAAATACAGTCTGTGCCACACTGTGTTGGGCGCCGTTATTGAGGTCGCCTCTGGCATGACCTTCGGCGAGTGGCTGCAAAAAGAGATCTTTGCGCCGCTTGGTATGACCGAGACTGGTTTTTCGTTTTACCACCCCACCCGTGCGCCGCTTGCCGAACAGTACGGTTGCGTCGAGGAGACAGGCGAGGTCGAATTCCTCGGCTTGGAGCATCCCTATCGTTATGGCGATGCGTTTGAAGCGGGCGGGTCGGGCTTGATCTCGACGTTGGATGACTATGCACTGTTCGCTGATGCCATGGCCTGTGGCGGTGTTGGTGCCACCGGTGCGCGTATTCTAAAGTCGGAAACGATCGATATGATTCGTACCGAGCAGCTTACCAAACTGGTCAAGGACCCCGCGTTCTCTTGTGCCACCGGTCCCGGCTATGGATATGGCTTGGGCGTGCGCACGCTGATTGACAAGAGTCAAGGTCAGCGCAGTCCGCTGGGTGAGTTCGGCTGGGACGGCGCCAACGGTGCGTTCCTCATCGTAGACCCGGACAATCATTTATCCTTCGCGTTTGTACAGCATATGCGCAACTGGCCGCGTTTGATGGGTGAGTTTTACGCCCCGATCCGCGATGATGTATATGATATTTTAGGGCTGTAAAGGAGATGTTACCCATGGAAATCTGGTATCCGGCGGTTACCGCCTATATTGAAGAACACCGCGACGAGATCCTACGCGATCTGAAGGAGCTCGTTCGCATCCCATCCATTTCCAAAGAGGGGAAGGACGGTCTGCCGTTTGGCAAGGAGGTTGATGATGCGCTGACTGCCGCAGCAAAGCTGTTTACCGACAGCGGCATCCCGATGGAGGTCAAGCGCGACGCCGGTTACGCGCTGGCTGTTTGTGAGGGCGAGGGCGACGGCATCGGTCTGTTTGGTCACGCTGACGTGGTACCTGTCAATGATGATTGGGTGAAAACAACACCCTTTGAGCCGCTGGAGGAAAACGGTGTGTTGTACGGTCGTGGCGTCAGTGACAACAAGGCGGGTGTTATCGCCTGTTTGTACGCTTTGCGCGCGCTGAAAGCCGCGGGTGTGGAGTTAAAAAGCCGTCTCACGGTGTACGTCGGCGGCAGTGAAGAGACGGGTATGAAGGATCTGGAGGCCTTTGTCGAGCGTGAGCGTATGCCGGAGGTCTCCATCACGCCGGACAGTGATTACCCCGTTAGTGTGGGCGAGAAGGGTATCCTGCACGTGGAGTGCCGCAGCCGTGAGGCGCTGACGGCGATCACGAAATTCGAGGGTGGTCAGGCTTACAACGTGGTGCTGGATCGCGTGAATGTTGAAATCAACGGTGAGACGCTGATCTTTGAAGGCTTGGCGGCTCATGCGGCACATCCGGAGCGTGGCGTCAATGCAGCGCATAAGGCGGCAGAAGCATTGTGCGAGCGTGACGACCTGTGCGATGGCGATCGTCGTATTTTGGAAGGCCTTCGTGATACGGTGTGTGGTTGCCACGGCGCCGAAGTGGATATTTTCAGTGAGGGTGCGTTTGGCAAGCTGAGCTGTGCCAACGGCATCGTGCGTATTGAGAACGGCCATTTGGTGTTCACGTTGGATATTCGTTACGGCAATGAATTTGACCACGAGGCCGGAATTCCGCGTCTGATAGCGGCGATGGATGCTCGTGGGTTTGACGCGATCATCAAATCCAACTCGCCCGGCTTTCTGCTGGATGAGAGTGGCGCGTATATGAACTGCGTCTTGCAATCCTACCGTGATGCGGCGGATCGTCCTGATGCCGCGCCGTATAAGACTTACGGCGGCACGTATGCACGCCGTCTGCGTAATACGTTTGCGGTAGACCACAGCTTGCCGTGGGATCGGTCGGCGCTGAACCTGCCCGCCGGTCACGGTGGTGCGCATCAGAGCGATGAGACTCTGTCAGTAGATGCCCTTCTTGGTGGTATTAAGGCGCTGGCCCTGGCTCTCGGTCGATTGGATGATTGTTTGATTAACGGATAATAAGCGATGAAAAGGTCTCCTATGAACGGAGACCTTTTTATAGTATATCGGCAAGATTGTGGACAACCAGTCCTTTTTTCACAAAGTTTTTTGAATTTGGAAGCACCGCCAAATGGGTGCGTAACATACGTGATAGCACAATCGGATTGATCATCCATCGGTTGCGCTTATTGATTTATAGCATACAATACACATTGTTGCAACCAATACTGGTCAAAGAGGGTACTTACATGGCACAAAAGGTAAGACGTGACTTGAATATGGGTAATAATCTGAGACGGTTAAGAGATTTTTCTGGTTTATCCCAGGAAAAACTTTGTGCCGAACTTCAGCGACGTGGACGTGATATTGGAAGAACTACCTACGCAAAATATGAAGCAGGCGAATTGAATATCAAAGCTAGTGTGATCGTGACATTAAAAAAGATTTATAACTGTTCCTATGATGATTTTTTTGCAGGATTAGAATAACGTTAACCCGTTGGTCAGACATCTGGCCGACGGGTTTCTTGTTAAGAGCGATAAAAAACGCCCCCTGCGATGACTCGCAGGGGGCGTACTTGCTGAAATCAGCAGTTACCGATCAAGGATTACTCGTTGATCTTGGTAACAACACCGGAACCGACGGTACGGCCGCCTTCACGGATAGCGAAGCGCAGACCCTCTTCGATAGCGATGGGGGTGATCAGATCCACGTCCATTTCGACGTTGTCACCAGGCATGCACATCTCGGTGCCGGCCGGCAGGTTGATAACACCGGTAACGTCGGTGGTACGGAAGTAGAACTGAGGACGATAGTTGTTG
>JAGBFF010000007.1 GCA_017936615.1 Clostridia bacterium
CATTCCACCGGTCACAGCGATGCGATCGTTACCGAAAATGGTGCCGTAGCCGAGCGGTTTGTGGCAGCGGTGGACAGCGCGGCGGTGTATGTCAACGCCTCCACACGGTTTACCGACGGCGGTGAGTTCGGTCTCGGCTGTGAGATCGGTATTTCCACCCAAAAGCTGCACGCGCGCGGCCCGATGGGTTTGCGCGAGCTGAACACCTACAAGTATGTGATCCGTGGAAACGGACATACCCGATAAGGAGTGATCGTTATGACAAAGTACAACGCCGGATTTATCGGTACCGGCAACATGGGCGGCGCGTTGGCGACTGCCGCGTGCAAGAGGAGTACCGATGTGCTGCTTGCCGACCGTGATGTCGCCAAGGCGCAGGAGCTCGCAGACAAATGCGGCTGTGCAGTGGGGGATACCTCTGCCGTGGCGCAGCAGTGCCGTTACATTTTTCTTGGTGTCAAGCCGCAGATCCTCAGTGCGGTGCTGTCAGATCTGAAGCCTGTGCTTGCGGCACGTGAGGACCGTTTTGTGCTGGTGAGTATGGCGGCGGGTGTGACGATCGAGCGTATTACCGCGCTGCTGGACGAGGAATATCCGATCATTCGTATTATGCCGAACACGCCGGCAGCGATCGGTGAGGGCATGATCCTGTATACCGCGAATGCGGCGGTGACTCCCGCGGAGGAAGCGGATTTTGTCGAACTGATGAAAGCCGCGGGTGAGTTTGACCGCTTGCCGGAAGCTCTCATCGACGCCGGCAGTGCGCTGTCGGGTTGCGGTCCGGCGTTTGTATATCTGTTTATTGAAGCTCTGGCGGACGGTGCCGTGGAATGCGGTCTGCCACGTGATAAAGCGCTGCGTTACGCGGCGCAGACCGTGAGCGGTGCGGCACAAATGGTGCTGACCGACGGTCGTCATCCCGGTGAACTGAAGGACGCGGTGTGCAGCCCCGGGGGCAGCACGATCGTCGGTGTTCATGCACTGGAGGATGGCGCGTTCCGCGGCGCGGTCATGGGCGCGGTTCAGGCGGCGTTCGACCGTACGAAGGAGCTTGGCAAATAAAAAGGAGATGTTCAAAATGACCAAACGGGAAAAGGTAGCGGCGTTTCTGAAGCGCAAGGACATTGAGTTCTCGTGGAAACGTTATTTCATCGACGCTTTGGGCGCCATGGCACAGGGCTTGTTCTGCTCATTGTTGATCGGTACGATCATCAGTACGATCGGCAAGCAGTTTGACGTTGCCGTACTGACCGAGATCGGCGGCTATGCTTCTTCGGTGTCCGGACCGGCGATGGCGATCGCGATCGGCTACGCGCTGAAAGCTCCGCCGATGGTGTTGTTTTCTTTGGCTGCTGTGGGTGCTTCGGCGAATGCGTTGGGCGGTGCCGGTGGTCCTCTGGCGGTATTGGTTATGGCGATCGTTGCCGCCGAATGCGGTAAGCTGGTCAGCAAAGAGACCAAAGTAGATATTTTGGTGACCCCTGCTGTGACGATCTTTGTCGGTGTGGCGCTGGCTATCTTGATCGCCCCGCCGATCGGTGATGCCGCTACGGCCTTTGGCGATTTGATCAAGCACGCGACGACGCTGCAGCCGTTCCTGATGGGTATTCTTGTTTCGGTGCTCGTGGGTGTGGCTCTCACACTGCCGATCTCCAGCGCGGCGATCTGTGCTGCTTTGGGTCTGACCGGACTTGCCGGTGGCGCGGCAGTTGCCGGCTGCTGTGCGCAGATGGTGGGCTTTGCCGTGATGAGCTTCCGTGAAAACCGCTGGGGCGGATTGGTGTCGCAGGGTCTGGGCACCAGTATGCTGCAAATGGGCAACATCGTCCGCAATCCTCGCATCTGGATCCCGCCCACGCTGGCATCGGCCATCACCGGCCCGATCGCGACCTGCGTGTTTAAGCTGGAAATGAACGGTGCGGCGATCAACTCCGGTATGGGTACCTGCGGACTTTGTGGCCCGATCGGTGTGTGGACGGGTTGGATGGAAACAGGTGTTACCCCCGGTGCGATGGATTGGATCGGTCTGGTACTGATCTGCATCGTTCTGCCGGCGGTGCTGACCTGGATGATCAGCCTGCCGCTTCGTAAGATCGGCTGGATCCGCGAAGGCGATCTAAAGCTCTCTTAACAGTATAAGCGACCGGAAGAAAATTTCCGGTCGCTTTTTGTATATTCGTCACGCGCCGCGACACACTAGCTGTTGGGGAGTGATGGGATGAAGATCACCAAGCAGGAGTACCAAAGCATCGCCAAAAAGCGGGCGCCGAAGTCACCGCTCATCAAGGATTGTCTGTGTGCGTTCCTGGTGGGGGGGCTGCTGTGCGCGGCAGGGGAGGTCGTGATCCTGCTGGTTGGAAACGCCGGTCTGGATGCGAAGAGTGCGCGTCTTGTCGGTTCGCTGACGTTGATCTTTCTCAGCGTACTGCTGACGGGACTCAATGTTTACGACAACATCGCCAAGCACGCCGGCGCGGGTACGCTGGTGCCGATCACCGGTTTTGCGAACTCCATGGCGTCTCCGGCAATGGAGTTTAAGAGCGAGGGCTTCGTCCTCGGCGTCGGTGCCAAGATGTTTTCCATCGCCGGCCCTGTCATCGTCTACGGCACGGTGGCGAGCGTGGTGTATGGCGTGATTTATTGGATAACAACACTATTCTAATGAAAAAGGCTTGACCGCTCGGTCAAGCCTTTTTTGTGGGTATTTATTTCATATATACCTCAAGTGTGGGCAATTCATAACTAGGAAAATAGATTCCGTAAGATTCTCCCTGATGGTTGATTTCTAAAATATGATACTGCTTGCAATGAATGCATCCAAAATTGTCGGTGGTTAGTTTGTATTGTTTATACATACCCTGGTTAAATTTTTCGGCCTTGTTCCATCCGGCAATGCGTATATGTTTTTTCACTGTGTGTATTTTTACGATGGCAGATAAGGGGAAAGCATATTTTCCTTCCAAATTGGCAAGATACAAGTTTTCTTCGTCGGTAAATATTTTAAATTCAGGGTTGAAGTATTGAAAAAGCTGCGTTCCCTTCTCCTGAACCTTGATTTTACCCTTCTTGATTTTATAGAAAAAAGATAGGATATCTATAGATTTTGTTTGGTCAGGAACAGTAAGCTCCGCATATATGGTATTGGTTACGCTATCCAAATGAGAAAAAGTTTGCGAGCTTTCGTCAGTATCCAAGATGGCTTTAGCTTTCTTCTTGCTGCAGAGCCACAGAATCAGCCAAATCACAGCACAAATATCGGTAGCCCAAAACAGCCCGGGTGCATTATGATAGCCTTCTACAAGAGATACATCGGCTTCTAATATGCCACTAGCAATAAAAAGTGCAGCAATGCCACAGATAAATTGAACAATGCGCAACGGTAGAGGCAATTTGGACTTATCGATGATTTTTTCTGCTTTATCGGTTGATACTTCCAACGATTTTGATAATGCGGAAGAGGGCTTCCGAACTAAGAACTCGTTGCCGTTAAACTGTTTGTTTTCCTTATTTAGTGTCAAGTCAATTCCTAAAAATGGTTTCATGACAATCCCCCCTTGATTTATTATACTGCACCGATAGATGAATGTAAATATTTTTCAAATTTGGCTCCAATAGAACACGAATATAGGGGCCCTAACTTGACGGCAGTAGAGGGCCTTATCCTCGGCGTGGGTGCTAAAATGTTCTCCATCGCCGGCCCCGTCATCGTCTACGGTACCGTAGCCAGCGTGGTGTATGGTGTGATTTATTGGATCCTCCAAATGATATAACAAACCGGCTTGACAACTTGGTCAAGCCGGTTTGTTTAACGAGATTTTATATGCTTAAAATTGCCATAGGTTTCGTTCACCACTTCAAAGTAGGAGAACGTATTCTCATATTTTGCAATGATTTTTTGAAAATCATTAAGCTGGTGCTTGTTTATGATACAGATCAAAACGGATTTTTTAGTTCCGCTATATGTTCCAATGGCGTCGAGTTTAGTACAACCGTGATGAAGCTTTTGAGTGATTTCTTCGATAAAATCATCCTCACGGGTGGTGATAATGGTGAATTTGTATGCCGTCTTGGTTGTTTTAAGTAAAAGGTTTCCGACGAACGTGGATATAAAGCAGTATAAGATACACAATGCCATCGGCTTATAGTTGAGTGCATCTTCAGCATATACAAAAATAGAAGAAATAGCCACGATTCCGTTTAGGGTAAAGGTTACAACAAAGAAATTCGTTTCCGGTCTCACCGTGTTTATATATCGGGAAACCACATCGGTTCCGCCCGTGGAGGCGTTATTTCTAAAGCAAGTGCCGTAGACGACACCGCTTATTACACCGCTCAGGATAACCGGATAAATTGTATCGTGACCGAGGGTATGGTATTGAATGTAGGATAAGCCGCTGTTTTGCAAAAATAAATATGAGAAGGAATAAACAACGGAAAAGAGCAGAGTTTTTACGGCAAAGTCCTTATGCACAAAGAAATATGCAAAAGCAGATAAAGGGATGTTTATCAGCAGCGACATATAGCTTATGCTGAAACCGGTTTTGTATTGAATCATCGTTGCAATACCGTTTAGTCCGGCAGGAGCAAAATTGTTTTCAATGATAAAGATGTAATAAACAAAGGCGAGTAAAATTGCGCTAAAAACAATTTGGGAATAGCTCCATACTTTTTTCATATATGTCACCTCGACGTTGTCTTGACGTAATTATAGTGTTGAACAGTACAAAAGTCAAGATATTATCAAAATTCACAGTTCCTAGGCTCGCGTGAACAGAGGGCTTCATTCTCGGCGTCGGCGCCAAGATGTTCTCCATCGCCGGCCCCGTCATCGTCTACGGCACGGTGGCGAGCGTGCAAATGTTATAGCAATATGCGTGTTGCTTGCCGAGATCGGATGTGCTATACTATATGGCACAGAGGAGGGGCGTGCGATGGTCAAGGGTATACAACGATTGCACTACGGTGATACCACCCTGCCGGAGAGCAGTATTCTGCCGGGCGGCGATCCGGCGCGGGCGACTCCTATCATCTTTTCCGTGTTTCTCGTGCAAACCGAGAAAAAACGGATTTTAGTAGATGCCGGATGCGAGACGATGCCGGGGTTTGTGATGCACAATTTTACTACGCCTATGGCGGTTTTGCAGCAATACGGTGTGGGTGTGGAAGACATTACGGATGTTATCATCACACACGCCCACCACGATCACATCGAATGCATCAAGTACTTTCCTCATACGACGGTACATATTCAGGAGGACGAATACCGCGACGGCAGAGAGTATTTGAGGCACAACACCAGGATATGCCCGTTTTCGGAATCCGTTGAGGTGGATGAAGGGGTCACCGCCGTGAAGATCGGCGGGCACTCCGTGGGGTCGTGCGTCGTGGAATGTGAGTGGAACGGCAGGATCTACGTGCTGTGCGGTGATGAATGCTATACGTTCAGCAATCTGAAGCAACGGATCCCAACGGCATCAACCGTTTCTCCGGATAACAGCCGTCGCTTTATTGAAACCTATACGCACCCGCAGTACATCTGCCTGCTGTGTCACGATACCGAATAACAAAACCTCCGTATGCTGTGTGCATACGGAGGTTTTTGCTTGTAGGGTGTGCTATGTACGCAATACCGCTTCCAGCCGTTGCATATCCGCCGCTGCCGGCTCGGGAAGCTGTCCGAAGGGGAAGGGGATCGCCAAAGTATCATACTTGACCTGACAGATCTTGCGGAACGGCAATAATTCGATCTTGTCAACGCACGTATGCTGATCGACAATCGCTTTCAGCGCCTGCATATCCGCTGCCGTGTCGTTCAGGGTGGGAATAATGACCTGCCGCAGTGTGGTGGGGATCTGCTGCTCGTTCAATTCGGCAAGAAACTGAAGCACGGGCTCCAGCCTGCAGCCGACGTACTGCCGATAGCGCTCCTCGTCGGTGTATTTAACGTCCAACAGTACGCGATCGGTCTCGTCTAACGCGGCACGGACGGCATCGGTCAGGATGCTCCATGAGGTATCCAGACAGGTGTGGATGCCCTCGCGGTGGCAGAGGCGAAACACCTCACGCACGAAATCCGCCTGCAGCAGTGGCTCGCCGCCGGAGAGGGTGATGCCGCCTTCTGTGCCGAAATACTCTTTAAACCGCACCGCCTTGGCGACAACCTCGTCGGGGGTATACACCGTACCGTCGGTCAGCGACCAGGTGTCGGGGTTGTGACAACAGCCGCACCGCAGGTGACATCCCTGTAGGAATGCCACAAAGCGCACACCGGGACCGTCGACCGTGCCGAGACTTTGAAAGGAATGGATGCGACCCGTTACCGTACTCATAACGCTTCGTGGAAGGTGCGGCTGATGACCTCACGCTGTTGCTCGCGCGACAGCTTGTTGAAGTTGACCGCGTAGCCGGACACGCGAATGGTCAGGTTGGGATAGGCTTCGGGGTTCTCGTACGCCTTCATCAGCGTTTCGCGGTTGAGCACGTTGACGTTGATATGGTGCGCCTTTTTTGCAAAATAGCCGTCCAGAATGGAGACGAGATTGCCGATGCGTTCATCCTCGGTTTTGCCGAGTGCTTCGGGTGTGATGGAGAAGGTGTTGGAAACGCCGTCACGGCAATCGTCGTAGCTGATCTTGGCGACCGAGTTGAGCGATGCCAAGGCGCCGTTTTCCTCACGGTTGTGCATCGGGTTGGCGCCGGGAGCAAACGGCTCGGCAGCCTTGCGGCCGTCGGGAGTCGCACCCGTATGTTTGCCGTACATCACGTTGGAGGTGATCGTCAGCACCGACAGGGTGTGAATGGCATCACGATAGGTCGGGGTCTTACGCAGCTCGGTGATGACACGGTGAGTCATATCCTTGGCGATCAGGTCGACACGGTCATCGTCGTTGCCGTATTTCGGGAATGCGCCGACGGTATCGAAATCGGTGATAAAGCCATTTTCGTCCTTGATGGGATGCACGGCGGCAAATTTAATCGCGCTGAGCGAGTCGGCCACGACCGACAAGCCTGCAATGCCGAACGCCATAAACCGTGTGACCTCGGTATCGTGCAGCGCCATCTGCGTCTTTTCATACGCATACTTGTCGTGCATATAGTGGATGACATTCATCGTATTGACATACAGCTCGCTCAGCCAGCCGATGTAGATGGCGTAGCGCTCCATCACGGTGTCAAAATCCAGAGTATCACCCTCCAGTACCGGCATTTGCGGGCCGATGTGGATGCCACTGGTGGTGTCGTAACCACCGTTGAGAGCAATAAGCAGCAGTTTGGCAAGGTTGCAGCGTGCACCGAAGAACTGCATCTGCTTGCCGACCTTCATTGCGGAGACGCAGCAGGCGATGGCGTAATCGTCGCCGTACAGCGGGCGCATGATATCGTCATTTTCGTACTGAATGGAATCGGTATCTGCTGAGACCTTGGCGCAGAATTTTTTGAAGCCCTCCGGCAGCGCGGTGGACCACAGCACCGTCAGGTTTGGTTCGGGAGAGGAGCCGAGGGTGTACAGGGTGTTCAGCATACGGAAGCTACTTTTCGTGACCAGCGTTCTGCCGTCCTCACCCATACCGCCGACCGCTTCGGTGATCCACATCGGATCGCCGCCGAACAGCTCGTTATATTCGGGGGTGCGCAGATGCCGTGCGATGCGGAGCTTGATGACAAAATCGTCCACCAGCTCCTGTGCCTCGGATTCGGTCAGCGTGCCGTTTGCAAGGTCACGCTCAATGTAAATGTCAAAGAAGGTACTGACACGTCCGAGCGACATCGCGGCGCCGTTTTGCTCCTTGATCGAGGCCAGATAGGCGAAATAGGTCCACTGGATCGCTTCGCGCGCGTTGGCAGCGGGTCCACTGATATCGTAGCCGTACATCGACGCCATCTCTTTCATATAGCCGAGGAAGGTGATCTGCTGGAACAGCTCTTCGCTTTGGCGGATATGGTCGGCGTCGAACGGCATGTTCGCTAATGCCTGCTTATCCTTTTTCTTTTCTTCGATCAGATGATCGACACCGTACAGTGCTACACGGCGGTAGTCACCGATGATGCGGCCACGGCCGTATGCATCGGGCAGACCGGTGATGACGTGGCAACGGCGTGCCAGACGCATCTCGTCGGTGTAGGCGCGGAATACGCCGGAATTGTGAGTGGTACGGAACATAAATTCCTTCTCCACGTTATCGCTCAACTGATAGCCGTAGGACTCACACGCCTGGCGTGCCATACGGATACCGCCGAAGGGGTTAACGCCACGCTTGAGCGGGCTGTCGGTCTGCATACCAACGATGAGCTCATTATTGCGGTCAATGTAGCCGGGGGCGTAGCTGGTCAAAGAAGAAACTGTATCGGTATCGATATCCAACACACCGCCGCGCTGACGCTCCAGCGCAAACAGCTCCTGCACCTTGCCCATCAGCGCCGCGGTACGCGCTGTCGCACCGGCGAGGAAGCAGCTGTCGCCGGCGTATTCTTTGTAGTTCTGCTGGATGAAATCGCGGACGTTGATTTCCGCCTGCCATGCGCCTTCGTGGAATCCGTTCCAGTTTTGATGTCTCATAGTTCTCTCCTCCGGGACTGAAAGCCCAAAACAAAAAGGGCAATTCAGCTCCTTACAAACTGAATTGCCCAGACGGTCGGCGTTTATCCCTCTACACTCCCCCGCGGTAGACCGCGAAATCCGTCAGTTATGTAAAGGCTATTTTTATTATAAGCGAGGATGCGGTGCTTGTCAATTCAAAAAGTAAATGAATCCACGGTGATTTTCAGAGAAAAATTTGTTAAAAAATTTGATTTTGTTCATTTTTTGGCACAAAGAAGTCAAAAAACAGCGTAGCCAGATTCGTTTTTTACTGATATAATGTAGTGTACTTTCTTGTGGGCCGGTAACGAAGGAAGAGGGACACGGTATGTCGACTGAAAAAATACGAAAGAACGATGTGTGGTTAGCAGTGCTGAAATTTGTGCCACTGATCATTTTCGCGTTGCTGGTTATTGTTTTCCGGATGGATCTGTTGCTCGCAGCACCGATCGCCACCTTTTGTGCTATTGTGGTATATATGATCGTGAAGCGAACGTCTTTCGATAAGGCGTTTGAGGAGGGTCTGCAATCCGTTCGCAAGATCGTGGTGGTTTGCTTTATTCTGATGTTTGCCTACGGCGTGGCGGAATGCTTTATGGCGACGGGTGTCGGGGCGGCGCTCATCAAGCTGGCGCTGGCACTTGGCGTTACCGCCCGAACGGTGGCAGTCGTTGCGTTGATCGTCACCTGTCTGCTGTCGGTCGCGACGGGCACGGCGTGGGGTACCTTCGCCGCCTGTGCACCGATCTTTTTGTGGCTCAATCACTTGGTGGGTGGCGATATCACGCTGACACTGTGCTCCGTCGCGGGCGGTGCCTGCTTCGGTAACAACATCGGTATGATCTCCGATGTTACGGTGCTGAGCTGCGAGATGCAGAACGTCAGGATCCTCGATCGCATCCGCCATCAAGGCGTGTGGTCATTTCTGTGTTTGCTGATCGCTGTTGCGGCGATCTATGCGGCGGGATATCATCTTCCCGGTGCGCAGGGTGACGTGGTCGCCGCGATCTCCCAGATACCGCCGGAGGCACGTGCGGCACTGGCGGCTGAGCGCCCGTCGGCGCTGACCTTGTTGTCCCAGGTGGAGGCCGGTGTGCCGTATTTCATGATCATTCCGCTGCTGGTAGTCATCGGGCTCTCCTTTATGGGTTTACATACATTGGTCTGTCTTGCGTCGGGAATGATCTCATCGCTGGCGTTCGGCCTGATCGCCGGAACGACCGATCTGAACGTCTGGTTCAACGAACTGCTGCTGAAGGGCTTTGGTGACGCCGGCAGCTGGACGGTGGTGATGATGCTGTGGGTCGCGGCACTCGGCGGCATTATGAACAGTATGAATGCCTTTGAACCGTTGGCGCGGTTGGTGGTGTGTATTTCGCGCAACGTGAATTAGCTGATGGGCTGGTGCGGTATACTGTCGTTGCTTGGCAACGTGGCGCTGGCCGACGAAACGGCGGAGGTCGCCACGATGTCTCCCATCATTCGGGATATCACCGAGAAGCACGTGGAGTGCGCGGACGAGGAGGCGGCGTATACGCTGCGTCTGCGTTTGGCAACACACACGGCGTCGATGGGTATTTACGGCTCGCAGCTGATCCCGTGGCACTGTTTTCCCGTGTTCTTTGCAGATATCGCCGGTGCGGTGTATCCGCTCCGAGCGTTTACGCCATTCGATATCATTGGCCATAATTATTTGAGCTTTATCGTCGTTGGTTCCTTGGTCATCCTGTCCTTTACGGGCTGGGATCGGTTCATCCCGAAATTCGGTCTGCCTGACAAAAAACGGGTTAGATTGCGTAAAATATGAGGAGAGGAGAGCGACTGCTCTCCTTTTTTCTTAGTTGATTTTGGTGTGTCAGTACGCTATAATAGGCTTCGTAACGATTTCGATAAAAGGGAGACTGCTCTATGAAACGATGGATAAGCCTGTTACTGACAGCGGTTTTATTATTGACGCTCGTTGGTTGTGGCTCGGACGATTTCGATTTTTCGGATTTTGTGGAAGAGACGCCGGAATATACCACACACTCTCGGGTGACTATTCCGTCGATGCCGTCGTATTCCTATGAGTCGCCGACCACGACTAAACGAACGACGGTAACGCGCTATACCTATCCGACCTACACCTCGCCGACGCGCTACACCTATCCGACATATACGACACGCCCGACGACCACCACGCGGTACACCACGTCTACTACCAAGCCGGTGGTGTCGCACCCCAAATTCTCCTCGCTGGTCGCACTGCGGGATTATATGACCGCGCAAATAGAAAGTGACATTTTGAAATTCACCTTCGATTATACCGGTGAGCAGCTGTCTGCGCGGTTGATCGCGCAGATGACCAGCTCGTGCTGTGTCAGTCTGAATCAAAACGGCACGGTGTACACTGTTACTATCTACGAATATCCGGGTGATCGCATTGTCGATGCGTATCGCAGCGGCGATTCGTCCAAGCTGAACTCCGCTGAACGGACAGCGATGAACAAGGCGCTTCAGCTTGTCAAAGAGGCGAAAGCCAAGGCTTCCGGCACATTTGAACTGGAGGTGCTGCTGCACGACGTGCTGTGTGATATGATTACCTATGACGATCATACGCGTGACGTTCCCGATCCGTATAATCCGCCGCGCAATCTGACGGTGGTGGGCGCTCTCTTGGATGGTCGAGCCAATTGCCAGGGGTATGCTGATGCGTTCTACACACTGGCATCGATTGCGGGCTTCAAGGTATCGCGTATGTATACGTACACACCGAACGATCTGCACGTGGTCAACACGGTATACCTGAACAATGCGTGGTATGTGGTGGATGTGACGTTTGATGATACCAACGACGACGAGCGGAACTACCGTTTGTTCAACGCGGGTGCCGATGTGATCCGTGAATATGCGTGGCATCCGGAGATGGAGATGCATCCGATTGCCAAGACCAGTGGTGTGGCATACTATTACAACTACACAAACAGCACATATACCTCAATGCAGACGATGGCGAATGCCATTGCCGCCGCGTGGTCGAAGAACGGCAGTACCGTTATTCGTACGATGCTGAAAAATAACACCGACGGTAATGCGCCGAATGCGATGCTGAAAAGCGCGTTGGACAAAACGGGGAAGAGGTACAGCTATCAATATCGGTACTACCAGAACGGCCGTGACACCTTCTATACCGTAAAATTCAATTAAGTACAACAAAGGCGATGCCAAGCGGCATCGCCTTTGCTATTGTAACTGATCCAATAAGATGTACAGATTTTCGTCAGAGTATTCGATCTCGGCGGAAAACTGCCGCGCCAGCTCGACTTGGTCCTCAAAGGTAAAGTTGCCGATCTCGCTCCATTGCACTGCGCCGAGTGCATGGATCAGGGTGTATCCCAACGAAGCAAAGGCGGCGCGAGCCGCGACGCCGTCCGCGTCGGCGGCGTTGGCAAGATGACGGTAGACGAGATACACGAGCAGCTGCTCATATTCCGTTTGCCGTTCTGCCATATAGGCGTCAAAGGCGGCAAGGTCGGTGTTCGCAAAGTCGTCACGCAGTCGCTCCAACCGTGTCGTCCACGTCGGCTCCAGTCGCTCCAGCGTCAGCAGGAGCGATGCCCATTCGTCGGGATACGCGGGCGGAAGGGTCGCACCGCACTGTGTCAGTATCGCGTCCACACGATTCGGTACGGTGAGTGAGCGGTTCTGCAGGGTGGCGATCACTTCGTCACGGAGCGTGATGATGGCATCGTCGGTGGCGGTGCTGCCGATCAGCGTCGTTGGTTCGCGCTCACCGAGGATGAGCCGCGCTGCCTCTTCACAGCACAGCCCCAACCCGACCTCGACGCGCCCGGGCAATTCGTTGCGAAAACGCGGGTGGTCGGCGCAGATGTTGCACAAGCGATCCTCGCCGAGCTCCAGAATGATGTCGCAGAGGTTGTCAGTGTTTAGAAACGGACAGCGCTCGTCGCTGCTTAACATGAAGTGCGACACGCCGCCGGTATGCCCGATGCAGGTGTGCAGGCGGCGGCCCAGTTCGCCCGAAACGGTGCGATAGAAAGCGGCGGTGTCGGGGTCAATGTCGATCTCCGAACCGATGCAGCAGTTGTGCCGACACGCACTGCCGATGCAATGAAATTTCGTATAATAAGAGGGAACGATTTGCTGCATAGCCGCACCGCCTTTCGGTATCAGCATATCACAAAACCGTGCAAAAGGGAAGAGGGAAAACGGATGAGGTGGGCAAATCACATAGACTGGTTTTCTGTGTCAGCGGTTGCTTCATAGACCACTTTCGCTGTAAAGATGCTGTTCTCGTGACTTAAAACCAATCTGCCGCCGGAAGCGGAAACGATTTTGGTGACCTTTGGCAGACCGATTCCTGCGTGATTTCCTTGCTTGGTGGTATATTGTTTTTCGTTGATAAGACTGTGGAAATCTAAGGTATCGTATGGATTCTGTACGCAGAATATATATTGTACATGACCATCGTCGGTCGGTAGCACCTGCAGGGACACGTTGACCCAGCGATCCTTTTGCATTTCGCGGACACATTCAAATGCATTATCCAATAGGTTGTCGAACACCTCCACCAACTGATAATTCTTCAGCGGGAACGCGGGCCGACGTGTCGAGGCGTTCAGCAAGAACTCTATCTTTTCGGTCTTTGCCTGAATCTGTCGGCTATAGATCAATGCCCGCAAGGCAGGATCGTCCAGCTGCAGCAGGAGCTCTTCTTTTTCCGAAAAATGCAGCACCTCGCCGCAGTAGGAATTGACGGCTTCTATGAGCTCGGGTTGATTCGATTGCGTGGATACCACACTGCACACATGACGCATATGCTTGTTAAAATCGTGGGCGCTTTTTCGGAAATCATCGAGATATTCATTCAGTGATGCGATGTTTTTCTGCGTGTCCTTCAGTTGTTGCCGTTCAATGCGGCGGTACAGCAGGAAAAACAACAGAAGCAGCGATACGATGTACAGCATTTGCAGCAGCACCAAAATAATCAAAACAGGTGAGCTGCCGGAGACCATCGTTGCCGCAAAAAGCTGCATGATGACGGTTTCGGGTATCAGCAGAGCGAGAATAAAGCCCCACGCAGCTTTTTTGTGCCGTTCGTAGTGCGCTGCCCACCGATAACGGCGGCTTACACAGCTGAGTACCACGGCAACGAGCATCGTGATGCCGTTGACGACGAAGTTGCCGAACTGTGAGCCGAGAATGGCGGTGGGGATGAGGCACAGCAGAATGGACTGGATGTACAGCAAGGACATAAACGCAAAGGTCGAATGCAGAAGCACGTGCTTCAAGCCGCATTTGTAAAATGCTCCGTACATACTGATTAAGATCAGCGAAAAGTTGATAGGGAGAATGACATAGGAAACCGAGTCGATGAAGGTTACTAAAACACAAATAACGCACAGGAATATGTAGCCGGTCAGGTAGTTGAACCAGCGGAATTTGGTCTTATTCAAAAGATCCCACAAAAGAAGAACGATGATGCTTTCCAGCATACAGTTCAAGTAAGCGGCAATGTTAAATTCCACACTCCGCGCTCCTTTCACGACTCTCTCTTTATCGTCATCATATCGCAAAACGGCGTCTCCGTCAATCGATTTGAGGTGAGAGAGGATTTTTCTTCTTTCACCTGTTTTTTAAAAAATGATCGGAGGACGGTTTGTCGCTCCGATCATTTTTTATAGATATCCAGTTTTGGTAGGTGGGTTTTCCCGACAGGCTTGGACGTGCTGATATTAAACAGCCAGACCGAGGCGGTGTTTTTGAACCATTCGATCTTTTTGATCTTATGCATATTGATGATGACGCAGCGGTGTATCTGCTGGAGGGTGGGGACCGCCGAAAGCTGTCTGCAGATGTCGGCAAATGAGTGTGGTTTGACCCGGATCCGCTGCTCGTTGCCGAGTAGATCAGTCACGACCAGATCGCTGCCGAACAGCTCGATACAAGAGAGATCTTCCGCAGAAAGCTCGATTGCATAGCGGATACCCTGTACAACGATCTTTGGTGTTTCGTCGGAATCCGGTTCTGAAAGCATCAGTGCTTTTTTCAAGCTGTTGCAGATTGTGTCGACACTACAGCCTTTATTGAAAAAATCATAATAATGTAGATGCCGTAAAGCGCCGAAAGAATAGTGTGTGTGCGATGTCAGGAAGATCAGGGGCTTTAATAAATTTTCAGGTAGCTGCCGAATGTGTTGTGCAACATCAATGCCGGATTTTTTCTGCCCCGTCATTTCGATATCCAGTATGAACGCACTGAAGGGATGTTCGGCGCGCTCGATGGCGGCAATCGCCTCCTCGGACGTGCGGAAGGGCACGACGGCATATCCGGTTGTTTTCTCGATCACTTTGGTGAACTCCGTCAGATAGGGCAGGTCATCGTCCAGGAGCAGTATCTGCTTCAATCGTATTCCTCCTTATCCACAAGCGTTCAATTAAGATGTCTTTATTATACCTGTATGCGTTCTTATTTGTCAATCCTTGGGCGGTGCTGCATATTTTTTCGTCCCGCAGTGATACTAACCTACGGAGGGATGAACATGCCGGAGAGAACAGGTGAACACACTATTACCTTGTCAGGGAGGCCGCGTGTGCTGGGGTATGCATCGGCGGTTGGAAAAAAGGAAGGCGAAGGGCCGTTGGGCGGAGGATTTGATATCGTCTTTGACGACGCCCGCTTGGGAGAAAAAACGTGGGAAAAAGCGGAAAGCCGCCTGCAAAAGGAGGCGCTCAACCGCGCGTTGGACAAGGCAGGGTATTCACCGTCGCAGGTGCAGGTATTGTTTACCGGTGACCTGCTCAATCAGAATATTGCCTCGACCTTCGGTATGCGCGAGACCAATATTCCGCTGCTGAATCAGTTCGGCGCGTGCTCGACGATGGCGCAGACGCTGTGTCTGGCATCGCTGTTCGTTGACAGCGGCGCGGCGGATGTGGCGGCGGCGGTGACCTCGTCGCATTTTTGCACGGCCGAGCGGCAGTTTCGCTTTCCATTGGAGTATGGCGGACAACGTACGCCGACAGCACAATGGACAGTCACCGGCGCGGGCAGCGTACTGGTGGGGATGGGCGGCAACGGTGTACGTATTGCGGCGGTATGTATCGGGCGTATCGTGGATATGGGGATTCAGGATATGAACAATATGGGCGCGGCGATGGCGCCTGCGGCGGCGGATACGCTATTACGGTTTCTGAAGGATACGGGTACGCAGCCTGATGATTACGATTTTATTGCGACCGGCGACCTCGGCTCGGAGGGGAGCGCACTGTTCAAGATGATGATGGCGCAGGAAGGGCAGAAGATCGGCGACAATCATTTTGATTGCGGGCTGCTGATCTATGACATGGAGACGCAGGACGTTCATGCGGGCGGTTCCGGCTGCGGTTGCTCGGCATCGGTGCTGTGCTCTCACATTCTTGGTGGCATGGAGCAGGGACGATGGAAAAACGGCTTGTTTATGGCGACGGGGGCAATGATGTCGCCGACCTCGTCCCAACAGGGGGAGAGTATCCCCGGTATCGCGCATTTGATCCATTTGCAGTGTGATTAAAAGAACGGCGGCACGCGTGCCGCCGTTCTTATACAATATTTTCCCACGATGGCTGCTCCTGATCCCACAGCCGCTCCAGCATCAAACGGCAGCGCCGCGCTTCGGCGGTGAAATCGAGAGGCTCTCCGTATTTCAGGATCAGCGGCAGGCTCGCCGTACTTTTTTCCAGCTCGGTGAGCGCTTGGTGAGGTAGGAACAAAGCAAAATGTCGGGTGCGTTCGGGGTATTCCGACGCCAGCGTTTCGGCGGCGGCCAGCGCACCGTCCGTGTCCCCGTTGCGGTAACAGATCTCTGCGGTTTCTGCGAGATGGATGAGATAGTCAAATTCTCGCTGCCCCACAACGAGGGATACCGCGCAGCCGATCACCACCAAGGAGAGAAGTACTAACGCGGCGATCACACGTTTCACGAGGACACCTCCCGTCGCACGATATATACCTTATGCGATTTGTCGGCTGTCATCAGCAACACATCGCTCAGCGCACAGCCGCGTTTTTTCAGCTTATCCTCTACCCAATTTGCCGAGAGCCCGCACACGGCGATGCCCCAATCAATGAGCTTGCCGTCGCTGACGATCGGTACGGGGGCGCCCTTATCGGAAATGAGCGTCTGTACGTCGGCACGTGTCGCCGCTTGAGCGTTGGGCTTTAAAAACAGGCTGATCTTGCCGTTGGTTTCCACAATGGCATATTGTACGTCGCGGATGTCGAACACCTCTTGCTGACGCATAGTCTCCATCAGATCCTCCACCGTGAGGCGCAGACGCTTGAGCGCTTTTTGATCCAGCACACCGTCGTTGACGATGACCACGGGATTGCCGCTGACGAGACGCGACAGCCACCGCCATTTAAGCATCAGCGCTGACAGGATCAGCTCCAATGCTACTAACACGGCGATGGGAACAAGACCGTTGAGAAGCGGGATGCCGACATCCTGCATCGGGACGGAGGCGAGATCGGCGATCAGTAGTGTGACGACCAACTCACCCGGCTGCAACTCGCCGAGCTGACGTTTTCCCGCCAGCCGAAGCGCTGCAATGATTACTATGTAGATGATGACCGTACGTAGCGCTGTGATCGCCATATCCACTCCACCCTTCGGAAATAGTATGTACCGCGATTTCGCGGATATTCCTACCGGTTCGGGATATGCTGTTGACAGGGAGTGTGATACCGTGAGTGAGAAAACGCCGTTGTCTGCGTCACTCGCAGACAATCTTATCCTTCTGCGCGAGCGGTTCGGTATCAGTGCGGATCTGGTCATCCGCGAGGTGCGGGTGGCGGGATACGATGCCGCGCTGATCAGCATCGAGGGGATGGTGGATCGCCATATGATGGCGAATGCCGTTATTCTTCCGCTGATGCGGATGCAAGAGGGGTATCCCGACGCTAAGACGCTGATGCGTGAGATCCGCGAAAACGTGCTTGGATTTGTGGATCTGTTGGAGGCGAAAACCGCAGAGGAGTTGATCGAGCTCATTATTTCGGGCTTTGCGGCGATCCTGATCGACGGTATCGGCACGGCTTCGCTCGGCGGTTTGCAGGCGTTTATGATCCGCGGTGTTTCCGAGCCGTCCACCGAGGTCAGCGTACGCGGCTCGCGGGAGGGTTTTACCGAGGCGATCCGCGTCAACGTTTCGATGGTGCGCCGCCGTTTAAAAACACCACAGCTGACGTTCGAAATGACCAGTGTTGGTACCGAGAGCCGCACGGCGGTGTGCCTGTGCTATATGCGCGATCGCGTGTCGCAGCGGCTGTTGCGTGATGTGCGGCGGCGATTGCGGCACTGTACCTTGGATATGGTGTTGGATTCGGGATATATACAACCGTTTTTGGAGGGGAAGCGCCGCTCGGTCTTTACCGGCGTAGACACCACCGAGCGTCCTGACACCCTGTGCGGGAAGATCGCTGAGGGGCGCATCGGCGTACTGGTGGACGGCACGCCGTTCGCCTTGGTGACACCGTACCTGTTTTCCGAGCATTTCCAGTCGATGGATGACTATACCCAGCATCCGCTGTACGCGAGCTTTATTCGTATGATCAAATATGTGTCTTTTTTCGTCAGCTTACTGCTGCCGGGGCTGTACGTTGCTGTTGGTACGCACCACCCCGAAATGCTTCCGTCGGTGTTTCTGTTGTCATTCATCAACTCCGACCGTTCCACGCCGTTTTCGCTGACGGTGGAGGCGCTGCTGATCCATTTTGTGTTTGAGATCATGCGGGAGGCGGGACTGCGTTTTCCGAAATCCGTCGGGCACGCGGTGAGCATCGTCGGGGCCTTGGTGATCGGTGAATCAGCGGTGCGAGCCGGATTAGTCAGTGCCCCGATGGTGATCGTGGTGGCACTGACCTCGATCAGCGCTTTTGTCATTCCCAGCTTGTACGGCAGCATTGCCACGCTGCGCTTCGTCTTTATCGTGCTGGGTGGCACCTTTGGTATCTACGGTGTGGCGCTCGGCACGCTGCTGCTCGTCATCAGCGTATGTTCCCTGAACATCCGCGGCATTCCCATCACGGCACCGATCTCACCGTTCAGCCTTAAAGCAATGCGCGACGTGTTTATCCGCTCGGACTGGCGTGTGCTGTCGCGTAAGCGGTTCTTGGTGCAAAACGTGGTGGGATCACGTATTGCCGAGGGAGAGGAGGAACAGCCAAATGCATAAGACGTCACGCATCAGTGGTGGTCAGCTGGTGGCGCTGCTGCTTGCCAGCCGACTGTCTAACTGCCTGTTGCTCACACCAAACAGCCTTGACGGAGTAACGCTGACTGATAGCGTGCTGGCTACCTTGTTGAGCGGCATATTGCTGTTTTTGCTGTTTTTACCGACCTTGCTCGCACTGCGGCGGTTCCGAGGCCGCGGCCTAATCGACGTGGCTTATCTGCACGGCCGCCCGATGGGGCGTGTCGTGTGCATAGCGTATGTATTGCTATGTTTATTCATTCTGTGCTTGGATATCGTTCAGTTTTACGATTTTGCCGAAAAGAGCATGAAAGCCGGTTTTTCGGTGACGGCGCTGACCGTCGCTATTGTCGCGGTAGCGTTTGCCGCTGCCTTTTACGGTATTCAGGCACTGGGACGCACCGCACTGCTCGTAGCGGCGTTTTCTGCGGTGTGCCTGATCGTGTTCAGCACTGCGTTGGTGCCCGAAATGCGGCTGCTGCATTTTTCACCGACGGTGGGCAGCGGCTTTCCAGCGATCCTGCGCCGAGCGGTGGCAGAGCTGCCGCGCACGGCGGAGGTGGTTGCTATCGGTATGCTGTATCCGTATATCGGTGGTTCCCGCACCGGCGTAGCCGCCGTGTTTTCAGGCCTGACGGTACTGTTTACCGCTCTGGTAAGTGTGACCGCTATGGGGGTACTAGGCGATTTTTCGTCCCAGGTCGCTTATCCGTACTATACAGCGGTGACCGCGGTACAGCTCGGCGTGTTTCAACGGATGGATATTCTGATCATCACGGTGTGGCTCAGCACTTTTTTTGTGCGGATGACGTTGTTTTGCACCTTGTTTTTAAGCGTATGCAGTCGCGTGCTTGGCAGACGTTCGCGTGTGCCTGCCGCCGTGATCGCAACGCTTCTTTTGGCAGGCTTTACCTTGTTGGTCAGCGGTGGTATGCCTGTGGGAGGTTGGCCGTGGGTGACTGCCGTGTATTGGTGGGTGTTGGGTGCTTTTTGCCTGATATTGCCGCCCGTGTTGCGGCTCATGATAAAGAATAAGCGGAGGGGTGCGGTATGAAACGGTGTATCGCTGCCGCAATGCTTTTGCTCGTTGTGCTGTGCGGATGTCGTCCGCAGCCGGCGGTGTCGGAGCAGGTGATCGTAACGGGTATTGGTATCGACCGCCGAGACGGGCGGTATGTACTGTCGATCCAGGCGATCGAGGCGCTGAAAACGTCGGGTAGTTTGTCTGAGCAAAACGATACGGCAACAGCGGTGTATACCGCTGAAGGGGCATCGGTCGCGGAAGCGCTTCAGGCATTTCTCAACGAGACGGGGAAGAGTACCTATATTCTTCAAAATCAAATCCTCGTTATCAGTATGGCGCAGTGCCGCGAGGAATCGCTGTTTACGACCCTTGATTATTTTGTGAGAAATCAGGAGGGGCGTGCGCTGGTCGATCTCGTGGTGTGTCGTGACGATCCGGCGGCGTTGCTGGATATTACCACTGGCAGTGACGCGATTCCGGCAGAGTACGTCTCCCAACTGCTGGAAGAGGGGAACCGCTGGGGGCGTTCGGCGAGAGCGCGTTTGTTGGATGCAGAGCGTGCTTCGAGCGGCATGTACGATGCTGCACTGCCGATTTTGGACGTGAAGGATGGAACCCCCACTCTGGCAGGGACAGCGTTGTTCCGTGAGGGGATGCTGACGGGCGAGTTGACAGTGACGCAGACCACGGGATTGCTGTTGGCAGACGGTGAAGCGGAACAATGCTTGTACACTGTGGGGGATACTGCCGTACAGTGCGAGGAGATTTGCTCGGAGCTAATGATCATGCCGAACGGCGTTGGTTGGAAGTATCGGTTTACGGTGGGGGCAACGGTACGTATTGTGGAGGAGGGGGAGACGTTACCCGACCGACAGACACTGCTCCGTCAGCTGGAAGAAAAGATGGAGGCTGATGTAGTGGAGGCGATGACAATGATGGCCGAGTACCGTGTTGATCCGTTAGGACTGGCACGCCGTACTGCCGCAAAGTACCGCAGCAGTGGCGCAACACAGGAAGCGGTGCGCACCGTGTTGCCGCAAAGCGAATGTACCGTCATTGTGAACCTATCGATGACCGACGGTGGCTTTTTACAATAAAACGAGCCGGGATGCTGTCATCCCGGCTCGTTTACTCTAATGATAATCGATTATGATTCTTCCACACGGATCACGTGGCCAAGTGCGAAGGAGTACAGCAGACAGTCACGTACGGGGACGGCCAACGCTTCGCTGAGGGATTTGCGGTAGATATTCAGCTGCGTTGTGTAACGCTCCAGCAATTCACGGTCGGTTTTCACACGGTCGGTCTTGTAGTCGACGATGACCAGTTCACCGTCCTCATAAAATACGCAGTCCGCGATGCCTTGCATTACCATAAACTCCCCGTCCTCCTCGGCAAGTGCGGGATCAAGCTGATAAGCAGGGCACAGTGCCGTGAACGGAAATTCGCGCAAGAGGCGCGGTGAGCGGCACATCCGCTGATACAGCGGGCTGCCGAAGAATACCGACAGGTCGGCCCGATCGATCGCTTGTGCTTGTTCGGCGGTCAGCAGGCCGCTGCTCACCAGACGGATGATTTCCGCTTCGGGGTCGGCTGCTGCCGAGGTATAGTCCGCAAACAACATAAAGTTATGCATGGCGGTACCTCGTTCTGCCGGGGTAAGCCCTGCTGCGTTCAGGAACGCCGGCCGCACCTGCGCGACAAAACGTCGCTGCAGGGTATGCTCTGCCGTTTGTGAAGCGGCGAGTTTGACGGGAATACGTGCCAATGCTGCGTGAGGGTAGGTATACGCCATCCGTTCACGGATCTGTGCGACCACGGTCGGATCGGGAGCAGCGGGGATCGGTGCCTCTTCCTTCTCCGTTTCGCACAGCAGCAGCGGTTGCTCAATACGGAACTGCCAATTATTTTCATCCGACAGCAGCGGCAGATCCTCACGGTCGATCATACGACGCCATTCCGTGGCGCAGGGATGCCGCAGCAGCGCGGCGAGCAGCCATTCGCCCATCGTCTTGGCATCGCGGACCGCAAAGGATGGAAGTGCTTCCTGCGCGTCCAAGGTCGCTGCCAACGACGACAGCTTGTCCACGGGGTTTTTCAGCGTCATGCTTAAGCACAGCTTTTCCCGTGCACGGGTCATTGCTACGTAGAGCACGCGCAACTCCTCGGCGCATTCCTCATCTACAATAGCCATAGACAGGGCGCGGTGAGGCAGGGTGATGTACCGATTGCAGGTGGTCAGATCCCGACGCTTGATACCCGCGCCGAGATCGGCGTGCAGCAAGAGATCGTTTTTTAAGTCCATACGGTTAAATTCGTGTCCCAGTCCGGCCAAAAATACAACCGGAAATTCCAAGCCCTTGGAGCCGTGGATGGTCATGATGTGTACGGCGTTTTCCGTACGGGCAGAGGTGGAGCCGGGCAACTCGATGTTCTGCGCCTGCAGACGGTCGATGTATCGAATGAAGGCCGAAAGGCTGCGGAAGCCACTCTGATCGAAGCGGTGACACTGGTTCTGCAGCAGTTGAAGATTGTGGCGTCGCCGCTCGCCGTCCGCGCGCGCGCTCATCAGCTCCGGCAGAGCGGTATCCTCATACAGCCGCAGCAACAGGCGATCTACCGTCATCTGGCACGCGAGGGTGCGGTACCGATCCAAAAATGCTACGGCGTCGCGGCAACGCTGCGCGAGCAGCGGGTCCTCCGCCTTGCTGCGGGCAGCGGTCAGCGCGTTATACAGCGCGGTTTTGGGACGGCAGGTGCGGATCGCCGCCATATCGTCGGGTGTAAAGCCGCACAAAGGGGACATCAGCCAAGCTGTCAGCGGTACGTCCTGCAGCGGATTGTTGATGCACCGCAGCAGTGAGAGTGCCAGACGGATCTCGGCGGTGTTGAAAAAGGCACCGGCATCGTCGGCAGCGACGGGGATACCATGTTTTTCAAATACCTTGAGGAACGCAGGACGACGGGAACGCAGCAGTACACAGCAATCGTTGTACCGCAGCGGATGTGAGTCACTTCCGACGGGCAACGTGCCGACCAGTTCTTTGATGCGCTTTGCGACAGCCTCTGCCTCTGCGACATCGGCCTCGAGTTTATCATTGCCGCTCGGTGTGGTATCCACGATGAGGAATTCCGGCTCGTGCCCGTTGGCGGGAGGATATTCGGCAGAACGCTTGAGTTCTTCGTTTTCATCGTAGCGCATACCGCTGATCTTGTCACTCATCAGCTGCCGAAAAGCAAAGTTAACGCCCGCAGTCACTTCATCACGGCTGCGGAAGTTGTTCCCCAGCGTGATGGTACCGGGGTAGTGTGTTTCATCGAATTTCGGATAGGCGCGACGGCGGCGTAAAAACAACTCCGGCATTGCCTGGCGGAAGCCGTAGATGCTTTGCTTTACGTCGCCTACAAAAAACAGGTTGTTCTCCTTACGCGACAGAGCAACGTACAAGGCATCCTGCAGGGCGTTGGTATCCTGATATTCGTCCACCAAGATCTCTTCAAACTGGGCAGACAGCTCCTGTGCCAGCGGTGAGGGTACGGGCGTGCCGTCTTCCGCGGTTTCGGACAGCAGATCGAGTGCGTAATGCTCGATATCGGAAAAATCCAACAGCCGCGCCGTTTTTTTCTTTTCCAAAAACCGACGGGAAAACTGCCGTGTGACCTCGTATAGGGCCATTACCAAGCGACGCGTATCCCGCAGATCCTGTCGGCATTGATCGTCGGTTCCGCACATCAGCTCGGCTTGCTTTTTGATGATTTTATTTGCTTCCTCGCGCAGTACCTTAACGCGTTCACGAAGTGCCGCATCGGTGACCTTTTTTTGGCCGGGGCGGGTGGTGGAGTAAGTGCGGAATGCGCTGAGCAGCTCATCCCAGCCGCCCGAACGGCAGAGCGAAGCGGCTTGCTCGATAAAATGCAGCGATTCGGTGAGGGTCGGCGCATAGTTAGCGTGCAGGTTAGCGTCGCTCTCTGCCAACGGTAGGGCGGTCTGCAGCAGACGCTGTGCTTTGTTAAGATTGTCGACGATGTGGTCGAGCACAAAACGCCCCCACACGCCGTCCGCCAATGCCTCCGGGTCCTCATACACCATGGCACGCTCATTCAGCCAACGCTCGGGATCGGGATGCGGCTGCAGAAAATCGTACAAACGTTCCACGGTACTCATCAGCAGTGCGTCACTGCGGCTGTCGCTCAGCATGGATGCCAACTCGCGGAAATCCGGATCGCCGACGGCGTAAAATTCACCCAACACCTCGGTCAGGGCTTCTTTTTTTAGTAGAGATAGCTGTTGCTCGTCTCCTACACGGAATTGGGGAGGAATATCCAACAGATGGAAGTTTTCACGAACCAAGCGACCGCAAAAGCTGTCTACCGTTTCGATGGCGGCGCGCGGCAACAACAGCTGTTGCCGCTGCAGGCGGAGGTCGCCGGGATTCTGCGCGATCAATTCGGACAGCTTGCTTGCTAGACGGTGTTTCATTTCTGCCGCTGCGGCGCGGGTGAAGGTAACGACGAGCAGACGGTCGATGTCGACGGGGTTGTCCGGGTCGGTAATGCGGGCGATGATACGCTGTACCAGCACGGTGGTTTTGCCTGAACCGGCTGCTGCGGAAACCAACAGTGTTCCGCCGTGCGAATGGATACACAGGTTTTGCTCGGGAGTGAAGTCCGTTTTCGGTTTACTCATCGCTTTCCACCTCCTCATCCTCCGCATTGAGTGTTGCCAGAGCCTCGTTTAGCGACAGCTCAGCAATTTCCTGCAGAGGATCGGTGTCTTCGCGGCCACAGATATCGCGGAAATCGCAGTAGCGGCACGGACTGTTTTTCAGCATTTGCGACGGGGAGGGATTATACTTGACCTTGGGAACAGCAGCAATATCGCCACGGTGAAGCTGTTGTACCATAGCGGTCAACAGCTTCTGAATATGTCGCTGAATACGACCGAACTGTGCCAGCGAGGCGATCGAGGCGCTTTTTTTGAATGAACCGTCCTTGTTGATGCCGACGGGGATAAACAAGCCCTCCAGCTCGGGCTCCATGGCGCGCAGAACGGCTTCATCGTCCAACAACAGGCCGTTGGCCCTCATTTCAGCGAGGCGCTTTTGCTCCATCATGTCATCTGAGAGATCCCGCTCTGCTTGGATCACGGGAATTTTAGCGGGCTGATACAGCACGCCGGCAGGGACGATCTTGCCATAGCGACGCTGCCCGTTCTCGGAAAGCGAGAACAGGTAGATCAGCATTTGCAGATTGATACCCTCCAGTACGTCGGCGAGCTCAAATTCTTTTTTACCGGTCTTATAATCCAATACACGGAGATAGGTGGTATCTCCGTCGCGGTAGGCATCCACACGGTCAATGGTACCGCATACGCGGATCGAGGCGCCTTCGGGTGTAGTGATCACCCAGGATGGGACACTGTCCTTCCCGGGATCACCGATCGGCAGTTCGAAATCAACCGGTTGGAACCGACTGTCCTGCAGCTCGCGGATCACGCGCCACAGTAAATGCTCACACAGCAGGGTCAACCGTTCGATCAGGGCGTGAAAATGTGCATCCTGTCGCTCCTGTCCGTCGACAAAAGTCAGGAGATACTGTTGCACCGCGTGACGCGCATCTGCAGCTACGCGTTGGCGTGTCAGTTTCTGCAGATCACCGCGGCAATAGAGCGGCAGCAGCTCCTGCATAATGTAATGTACCAGAGTGCCGGATTCAGCGGGATCCATTTCGGCGGGCCGACGCGTTCTGACGGACAGGCCGTATTTGCAAAAGTATGAAAAGCGGCACTTATGGAAGGTGTCCACACGCGTGGGGGAAAGGTACAGGTGGTTGCCAAACAGATTCCGCGCAACGGTGGGATCACGGAACGCAAAGCCTTCATCCAGACGGTGCATGGCCGCGACCCGTGCGGCGTAATCGGGTAAGGAGGAAAACACCTTGCGGTAGGAGGCAGACAGGGTTGTGTTTTCGTGAAAACGCGATGCCAAGGCGGCAAAGGCGTCCGTTTCCGATTCGCTGTCCACCTCGTCAGGGTGGGCGGGTGTATCGTTTTTGTGATTTGGCACCAGATGGCGGATGGTTTCGACCAGAGCTGACGGCAGCATCGCCTCGCCGTCTTGGTGCTGAACGTACGTGACGACCAGCCGTTTCGAGGGCGCCGCGACGGCGGTGTAGGCATAGAAGCGCTCCGCGGCTGTCTCCCAATCGGCGTCGTCTGCCATCGGCAGACCGGCAGCGATGAGCTGTTTTCTCTCACGGTCGGTCAGCATACCGCCACCCGACGGATACGCGGGGAATACGCCTTCGTTTGCACCCAGTACGATGACGGTGCACGGCTGCGCGTAGCGAATGCGATCGGCAGCGCCGATCACCACGCCGTCCAGACCTTGCGGGATACTGCCGAGGTCGTCGGCTGCCGCGGCAAGATGAAACAACTCGGCAAACCGCTTGGCGGTCAGGCGAGTTTCAGGCAGCGCCAGAGCAAACTTATCCAGCAAGGACGTAACATAATCCCACAGCCGTTCCTGATGATCCGCCAGTGCGTGCTCACGGGCGGTATCCAACCGCGCTACCTGAAGCCGCACGGCGCGGGGGACGCGTATTTCCTGAAGATACCGGAAAACGGCTTCAGCGAACTCGAGGCCGGTAATATGACCGTTGAGGCGGTTGTGCAGTCGCTGCAACGGACGGATCAGACGACGGCGCAGCAGGTCGAGATAGGCGATGCGTCGCTCGGTTGACTCGCTTTTTTTGGCGGTGAGACCGTCGGGGTTAAACGTGAACGGTGACAGCCACATCCGCCCGCGGATATTCCATACAAAGACATAGTTTTCCAGTAGCGATGCTGAGGCGGTGGAGAATCCCGCTAAGCCGGACTTAACGATCCGCAGGATATCTTCACTGTCCCAGCCGTTATTTACCGCGGCGAGCGCCGATTCGATCAGTGTGATCAGTGGTTGGGTCAGTATCGGCTCGCGGTAGTCGCGGCAGCAGGGGAGACCCTCGCGCCGCAAGGCGCTGTCCAGAAGATCGGTGTATCCGGTGATATCCCGGGCGACGATCGTGATATCACGGCTGTGCCCGCCGTTTTCACGCAGCAGGCGCCGGATCAGCCGCGCGGCATACCGACACTCCTCGGCACGGTCGGCACAAGGCGTGACCCATACGGCGTCGGTCGGTTCGGCGTACGGTTCGCCGTCGGCGGTAAAGCAACCGGCCTCCAAAGCCAGCAGGGCCGGATCGTCGGTGCGTCGGTTTTCGGTCAGGTGACGGACGGCGGCAACGCTGACGTGATTGCGATACGCAGCATCACGCAGCTGACGTGCCGTGCGGATCGCTGTGGCAAAACGGTCAACACTCAGCTCAGGACGGTCGGTGACACTTTCTGCACACAAGGTGACAGTGAGTGAGCGGACGCGTGGCATCAGCCGTTCTAAAACCAGAAATTCCTGCTGTGTGAAGCCCTTGAAGCCGTCTACGTATATTACGGCATCGTCAAACAGATGGCTTTCCGGAAGACGCTGTGCCAGCAGGGTGAGATCGTCCTGCGGATCGACCAGTGAGGCTTGCGCCGCCAGCGCTTCATACGCACTGAAGATCAGCGACAGGTCGGTCACCTTATTTTTCAGAAGCCCGTCGGGCAACGTTTTTGCCGTTTCTTCCAGCAGCAGTGGCGTGATGGCACATTGCTTGCATTCGGACAGCATCCCCAAAACGGAACGGAGATACTCAGGGTCGTCAATATGCCGTTGATACAGTGACAAGGATGCCGCAACGCTGTGCAATGCCTCGCTCATCAGCAGCAGAGACAGGGCGGCATCCATCCGCCGTCCCGCCGTCCCGCCGATCTCTCGAAATACCGTTTCCGCCATGCGGGTAAAGCTCAGCACACGGACGCGCTGGGACAGCACCGGCCCCAGCTTTTCCAGCAAACGGCGCTCATTCTCAAAAGATGCCTGCTCCGGTACCAGCAAAAACAAGGGAGTTCCGCTGTCGGCGTGGGCCTTCAGTTCTTCGTACACGGTATACGTTTTCCCCGAACCGGAACGGCCGACGATGAGCTGCAGCATCCTGTCACCTCTTTTCTTGCAAAATCAACAAAACTATTTTATCAAAAGCCGGCGCATAAATCAACTAAAAAGGGAACATCTTGTCGAATGGCAAAAAACTTTCGTTAAGCGGTTGACAAATCGGTATTTTATGGTGTAAACTATAGACAGTTATTTGCATGTGCGCTATTCCACTATTATAATTTTTAAGGAGTTGGATTTCTGTGAAAAAGGTTATCTCCCTGTTTGCTGCCTGCCTGCTGCTCGTTGGCATGATGGCGTTCGCCGGCTTCTCGGCTTCCGCCGCCACCCCCAAAGAGGACATCGTAGCTGCTGTTAAGGCTGCTATGCCCGACAAGTACGAGGATCAGTATCTTCCCATGCTGGAGAACGTGCTGAGCCAGATCGACGTCACTGCCGAGCAGGCTGAAACAGTCATCGGCTACATCGACACTGTCAAGGCGGCTATTAAAGCGGACAAGGGTGCGTCCCTGTCTGAGTACAGCAAAGAAGAGGTAGCTGTCGTGCTGGACAACTTTGACAAAGCCTGCACTACTCTGGGTCTGACCTACGAGTTCGTTGATGCAGAAGATCCCGATCATGAGGGCGACGTGGATTGCATCATCTATCTGGAAGAGGGTACCAAGATCGGTTCCGTTGACGGTGACGGTGTGAAGAAGACGGGTGCTCCCGAGACCAACACCGCGCTGATGGTCGTGTTCGGTGCGTTCGTGGTCGTGGCTGCCGGTGCTGCTGTGTACGGCAAGAAGCTGCTTGCTTCCCGCTAATCGTCGAAATATGATGAAGCGTGTCTTTACGGCACTGAGAAAAAGCCCTTTTTACAAGGGCTTTTTCTTGTTGTTACCGTATGTTTTAGCCGTTGCGGTCATCTTTAGTGGCGTCATATTGGTCTATCAAGAGGTCGTTTCGACCTCGGAATATTATCGTGTTTTTACCGGAAACGCGGATACGACGGCGGGTGAGCGGCCAAGCACCCCTCCCGGGGAGGTTGTGCCGGACAAGGGACATATCCCGGTCATTCCGTTTGAAAGTCAATGGGCAACGCTGAACGTGGACGGCTGGGAAGAACGCGATATTCCTGTGTATTTTGGTGACAGCAAGGCGATCCTCAAAAAAGGTGCCGGTATGTGGTTTAATTCCCGCTTTTGCGGTCAAGGTGGCAAGACGGTTCTTTCCGCCCACGTGACGCGCCATTTTTACGAGATCGAGGATACCGTGGTCGGCACGCGTATCACAATGGATACCGTATACGGTCAGTATGTGTACGAGGTGTCGGAGATCAAGATATTCAGTTATAAGGACAGTTCCTTGATAAAGCAGGACGGTAGCCAAAACACCTTGGTGATGTATACCTGCTATCCGCGCAAGAACGGCTATCAGACCAAAGCCGAGCGTATGGCGCTGGTGTGTACCATGGTGAGCGGAAAGGAGTGGGCGACCTATGGGTAAACGCGTTGCTCTTTCTGTATGGCACGTGGTGGGGTTTGTGCTGCTGATGCTGTCGCTTGCGGTGACGGTACTGCTGTTTTGTGTGCGTCACATTCTGCTGGACGAGTCGGTATATCACGCCATTCCGGATGCTCCGGGGTTCGTTGAGGGAATGACCAATTACGTATTAACGGATCTGGAAAATGAGTGTGACATTTACCAAAATAGTGATGCGCTGTATGCACAGCTCAAAACAGCGGTAACGGCGGATTGGGTCAGATCGCTGTCACGGCAGTATGCGGAATCGGTATACGATTCCCTCATCACCGGTGAAAAGCCGGCGAAGATCCGCGTCGATCCGACGGTATACCGAAACGCTATCGACTCGTTTTTTGAGACGCTGCCCGCCGAGGAGCAGCCGGAGGATGAAGATACCGCTCTCGGTATGGCGGAGGAGCTGGCAGACAGCACAGCAACTGTTCTGCAAAGCGGTCTGGTCGATAAGGTGTTGCCGCCGGCTCACCGGTACATCTACGGTAACGCAACGGTTCAGCGCTTCTCGTCGCTGTTTGGATGGGCGGCTGCGGCCACGGTGCTGTTGATAGCTTTGAATGTGATGTGGTTTGGCAGTGACGTTCGCCGTCGGTTGTATTCCACCGGCGGAGCGCTGTTCTTGGGCAGCGCCCTGGTGTTTGTCCCGTTGTGGTTGGTACAGCGGCATGGTATTGCGGAGCGTTTGGTGCTCGGCAATTCACCGCTGAAGTTGTACGTCAGCGGTGTCGTTAATGGCTTGGTGGACGGTATGATGTCTGCGGCACTGTGGATGTTTGTGGTTTGTACGGTTCTGTTGGTTACGGCAGTTGTAGTGCTCGTATGGCCGTCTCGAAAGGTAAAAGGAGAGAAAAATGATAAAGATTCTTTGCATCGGTAACAGCTTTTCGACGGATGCGACACGCTATTTGGAGTCGATAGCCGAGGGCGAATTAATGGTGCGGAACTGCTATATCGGCGGTTGTAGCCTGAAAATGCACTGCGATAATATCGCAGCAGATGCGGCGGCGTATGAATATCAAAAGGACGCTGTTGCGATGGTAGAAGAGTATGTAGCGCTGTCGGATGCGCTGACCCGTGAAAACTGGGATTGGGTCACGGTGCAGCAGGTCAGCCATCAGTCGGGTAAGCTTGGAACTTACGAGCCGTATCTCACCGATCTGCTTGCCTACGTTCGCCAACTGTGCCCGCAGGCGAAGATCGCGTTCCATCGCACATGGGCGTACGAGACCGGTTCGGATCACCCCGGTTTTGCCAACTACGACAATGACCGCGAAGCAATGTTCAGTGCGATTCTTGCCGCCGGTGGACAAGCAGCCGCAGCGCATGACTTGCCGACGATCCCGTCGGGTGATGCCGTGCAGCGGGCGGGGCGCTTGGCGGAGTTCGATGCTGCACAGGGTGGGCAGTCACTGTACCGTGACGGCTTCCATATGCATCTTATATACGGTCGCTACTTAGCAGGCCTGTGCTGGTACCGCTTCTTTACCGGCAAGAGCGCAACAACCGTTACCTACGTTCCTGACGGTGCTGATGTGGACAAACTGAATAAACTCAAAGAGATCGTTGGATAATTAAAACGAGGACTTGCACAAACGCAAGTCCTCGTTTTTTTATACCAGTATGTAATACAAGGCGATCTGCGCCGCCATGATGAGCGGCAATCCCAGCATAAAGCGCTTATGCTTGGTCTTGTGGCGGATAAGCAGCATCGTCAGATACATTACAAACGACCCGCCGAGCAGCGCCAGGATAAAGAATAGCTGCTCCGGCACACGTCGCCGCCGTCCGCCCGCGATGCATTTATCGTACACAGTCAGTAAAATTGCCAATGCGTAGATCACCAGCAGAATAATTTCTATCGGTTTCATACTTCACCTCGTCATAGCGTATGACTTATTATAAAAGATTTTAGTGCCGGGGTCAACAGATTTATCCTTTATTCTTTTGCGAAAATACCGTAGACCGAGAGATCGACGCGTCCGCTTTCATCAAACACAATGCCCTCTGCTTCCAACATCGCACGTTGCATCCCTTCACCGCCGAAGGCGAAGCCGGGCGCAGGTTCGCCAAACCGATTGACTACACGGTGACAGGGGATGATGCCGGGCTGAGGGTTGACGTGCAAGGCGTAGCCGACGACACGTGCCCACCGCGGATTGCCGGCGAGCAAGGCGACCATACCGTAGGTCGCTACGCGACCGCGCGGAATAGTCTTTACGACCTCGTAAATGCGCTCGAACACCGAACCGCCCATAGCAACACATCCTTTCGGGTTTAGTATACCCGCCGTTAGGCGAAATTGTCAACAAAAAACACCGCTGCCGAAGCAACGGTGTATTGGAGCGAGAGACGGGAATCGAACCCGCACGGTCAGCTTGGGAAGCTGAAGTTCTGCCACTAAACTACTCCCGCAAACAGGAACAATGGTATCATACCACACTCCGATCTCAAAATCAAGAGGCTTTTTGTCGATGTTGACGGCAGAAAACAACATCAGGCGGCTGTGAAAACAGCCGCCTGAATCAGCTTTCATCTTCAGTTATATCAAACAAATCGTTCGGCGTGCAATGCAATAACAGGCAAATAGTTTCAATGTTTTCATATCGAATGGACTTGGTGCGGTTGTTTACCATATTATTAAAGTTCTGGTAACTCATACCCAATTGTTTGTACAACCAGTATTTTGTTTTTCCTTCCTTTGCCAATAGTTCAAGCACGCGCAATCTAATCATAAGATATCTCTCCATTACCTACTGTTTTCATATGGATGATATCGTATTTTGCCCCTTTACATATAGACTAATACATTATATAATGAATTAGTCTATTTTTCGAGATGAGGGGGAATTTTTTTGGATGGAGTGGCATGTTGTTTTACGGGTCATCGTAATTTGATATGGGAAGATATCCCAAGCATTCGTGAAAATTTGAATAAAACGGTCGAAACTCTAATTGCCAATGGTGTTAATGTGTTTATGACGGGTGGCGCAAAGGGGTTTGATGAGATTGCTGCGGAGGTGATATCGTCTTTCAAAGATCGATACCCACAGATTTACTTTTGGGTGGTGGTTCCGTATTCCAAAAAAGCAGATGATGAATCACTTCTCAAAGCAGATCGAGTAGAAGCTTTGTCACCGGGATATTATCGTGGATGTATGCATGTACGCAATCGTTTTATGGTGGATCATGCGGATTATTGCATTTCATACTTGAGGAAAGAAACCGGTGGAACAGTCTACACAGTGAATTATGCCAAACGGAGAGGCGTCTGCGTTATCCACATTTAAAAAAATCAGGCGGCTGTGAAAACAGCCGCCTGATAATGTATTGTGACGTGAGAACTTACGCTTCGTCCTTCTCCTTGGACAGGATCTGGTTGATGATGATACCAAGGATCAGTGCCGTAGCGATCGAGGTGATCGTAACCTTGCCGAAGGTGAGGGACAGACCGCCGATACCCGCGATGAGAATCGCCGAAGCGGTGAACAGGTTGCGGTTCTTGCCGAGGTCGACCGGCTGCAGCATCTTCAGACCGGAAACGGCGATGAAGCCGTACAGTGCCATGCAGACGCCGCCCATCACGCAGGAGGGGATGGAGTTAACAAACGCTACGAAGGGAGAGAGGAAGGAGATCAGGATCGCACCGATGGCGGCGAAGATAATGGTGATGACCGAAGCGTTCCGGGTGATCGCTACGCAGGCAACCGACTCGCCGTAGGTGGTGTTGGGGCAGCCGCCGAAGAAGGAGCCGACCATTGAGCCGATACCGTCGCCCAGCAGGGTACGGTTCAGGCCGGGATCCTCCAGCAGATCGGTACCGATGATGGAGGAGATGTTCTTGTGGTCAGCCACGTGCTCTGCAAACACAACGAACGCGACCGGCAGGTATGCGACAGCGATGGTGCCGACGTAGCTCCAATCCCATTCTTTGATGCCGTCGATGGCGGTAAGGAAGGTGAAGGACGGAACATCGAAGAACGAAGATAACTGAACACCGTCAGCAAACAGTGCTGTGAAGGGAGAAAAGTCGATAATGACAAGAGCAGGATTGTTAGTCAGGCTGCCGATGACAGCAAAAATGGAAGCGGCAGCATAACCGGAAAGGATACCGATAATGAAAGGAATCAGTTTTGCGAACTTTTTGCCGTAGGTAGAGCAGATCGTGGTAACGACCAGTGTAATAAGGCCGCAAATCAGCGCGACATAAACAGAACCATGATTAGCAACAAGTGATTTTGTGCCGTCTTCATTTATTGTCACAGAAATATCGGAGCGAATCTTATCAGAGGGAATCGGTTTGGTGAGATCCACATCTTTTTCCACCACAATATAGGAGGCGTTGGGATCTTTAGTTGTTAAATCGTAGGAACCGTCGTCATTATTTACGGTGTAGTCAACGGAATCAACAGCAACAACTTGGAAATCGGATTCGTTATAGATGGTGACTTTATTGGTTTTTTGCAGATCGCCGACAGCATTACCGGCCAGCGACAGACCGATGATCGCAACCGTGGGGCCGATAACGACGGCAGGCATCAGCTTGTTCAGCCAGCCCACGCCAATGAATTTAACCAGCAGGGCGATGACCACGTATACCAGACCGGCGAACACGGCGCCGAGGATCAGGCCGAGATAGCCGAGGCTCATGGACACGCCTCCCGCGAACGCTGCGGCCATCGAGCCGAGGAACGCGAAGGACGAGCCGAGGAACACGGGACTGCGGAATTTGGTGAACAGCAGGTACACAAGGGTACCGCAGCCGGCACCGAACAGTGCCGCGGCAGGCTCCATGCCGTGTCCGACGATGACAGGCACGACCAGCGTGGCTGCCATGATCGCCAACAGCTGCTGGATGGCAAACACGATAGTCTGCCCAAACTTGGGTTTGTCTTTGACGTCGTAGATCAGGTTCATTTTTCTTCCTCCTACATTAAACACTTTATGAATAAAGGCGATAGCCTTAATTCCCGCTGTATAGGAACACACCGGTTTCTTCGTCCACAGGCGGCAGCTTGACCGATACGCGTTCGGAATGGGCAGTGGGGATGCTTTTGCCCACATAATCCGCGCGGAAGGGGAGCTCACGGTGGCCGCGATCAATGAGGATAGCAAGCTGGATAGCACGGGGACGCCCCAGCGTGAAGATCGCTTCAATGGCGGCGCGCACCGTGCGTCCGGTAAACAGTACGTCGTCTACCAGTATCACCTTTTTACCGACAATATCAAAGGGGAGTGACGGCGGCTCGACTGTTGAGGCCTTCTGCCCGTCGATATCATCACGGTAGGGGCGGGTGTCCAACTCACCGCAGGGGACGGTGACACCCTCGATACGGGCGATATTTTCCTGCAGACGGCGCGCCAGCGGTTCACCGCGGCGGCAGATGCCGACCAAGCATATGTCGGCAACGCCCTTGTTTTTTTCGGTGATCTCGTGTGCCATACGCATCAGTGTGCGATTGGTGGTAGCCTCATCCATCAGAACGGCTTTCAGTGTCTCCATACAGTCTCCCTTAATAAAAAATGACCTTGTCGCTATACACCCGACAAGATCATACATTGACTCCTATTGACACCCTCTTGTCGGTATCTCGGTACCGCTTGTTAAAGATGGTTTTATCAAGAAATACTATAGCATTGTTCCACGGAATTGTAAAGACTTTTTTAACAATTTTGACGAACTGTGTCGAAGGTGCTTGCACAAGTAGCTTCTTTGTGATACCATACCAAATAAGGATGTAAAAAGGGGGAGATGGCGATGGCGCACGCGCTGCGTTTGGGCAAACGTACCGATGTGGATATGACAACAGGAAGCATTGCCGCCAACCTCCTGCGGTTTGCACTGCCGCTGATGGTGGGCAACCTGTTTCAGCAGCTGTACAATATGGTGGATACGTGGGTCATCGGTCAAACGGGCGATACCGCGGCGTATGCGGCGGTAGGTAGTGTCGGACCGATCACCAACATTCTCATCGGCTTTTTCACGGGACTCGCCAGCGGCGCGGGTGTGGTGATCTCGCAGTATTACGGAGCGAAAAAGTACGATCAAGTCAGCAAAGCCGCTCATACCGCGATGGTGATGACACTGCTGTTGGGTGTGTTGTTTACGCTGATCGGTGTGCTGGGAACGCCGCTGATACTGAACCTGATGCTGCCCGGCGAAGAGACAAAAGCGGTGTTTGAGTTTGGGAGGACGTACCTGACCATCTACTTTGCCGGCGTGCTGGGATTGATGGTCTATAATATGGGTGCGGGCATTCTGCGTGCGATCGGCGATTCCAACCGTCCCTTTTATTTTTTGATCGTTTCCTCACTTACGAACATCGCACTGGACTTGTTTTTCGTGTTCGGGCCGTGGAAGATGGGTGTGGAGAGTGTTGCGCTGGCGACGGTGATCGCCCAGTGGGTCTCTGCACTGTTGACCATCGTTGTTCTGCTCCGCAGTACCACCTGCGTACAGATTTTCTGGAACCGTTTGCGGATGGATATGGCGATTTTGCGGCAGATCATCCGCATCGGCATTCCTGCGGCGATCCAAATGGCGATCACCGCGTTTTCCAACGTGTTTGTGCAGTCTTATGTTGCAGGTGTCAATACCGATGCGACGTACTGCCTTGCAGGGTGGACCTCGTATTCCAAGATCGATCATTTTATCTTCCTGCCGGTGCAATCGATCTCGTTAGCGGTCATGACCTTCGTGGGGCAAAACCTCGGTGCGGGAGACGTGCCGCGCGCACGTCGCGGCACGTGGATCGGGTATCTTATCGGTACTGCCAGTGCGGTGTGCATCATCGTTCCCGTGATGCTGTTTGCACCGCAGTTGGCGCCCGTGTTTAACAGTGACCCCAAGGTGGTACACTATGCGGTGATGCTGCTTCGCACCATCACCCCGTTCTATATGCTCTGCAGTGTCAATCAGGTGCTGGCGGCTTCGTTGCGCGGTGCGGGCAATACCCGTGCGCCGATGATCATTATGATAAGCACGTTTGTCGGATTCCGTCAGCTGTACTTGTTCTTGGTATCGAACTTCGTGTCCAACGAGATCCTACCGCTTGCGATGGGATATCCGGCGGGATGGTTTGCCTGCTGTGTTTGCTTTGTTCTGTATTACCGGCATTACCGGTTCGGAAAAAACAGCGTTGTTCAATCAACTAAGGAGGGCGTACGATGAAACTAACCGTTATGAGCTTCAACACCCAGCATTGTGAGAATTTTCTTACCAAGCAGATCGACTATGATGTGATGGTAAAGGCCATCCGCGATTGCGGCGCCGATATCGTCGGTTTAAACGAGATCCGCGACCAAGGCACGATGGAGGGATATGAGCCGCAGGCAAAAGCGCTTGCGGAGCGACTGGGATATTACTACTATTTCGCGAAAGCCATTGACGTTGGTGAGGCTCCCAATCCGTATGGCAACGCACTGGTGTCTCGCTATCCTATCCTGACAGCAGAGACGATTATGGTGCCCGATCCCACAGGTCCGCGGACGGGGGGAAAATGGTATGAGACTCGTTGCTTGCTGAAGGCCAAGATCGATGTGGGTGACGGTCTGACTGTTTGCGTTATGCACTTTGGCCTAAACCGTGATGAACAGGTCAACGCAGTGGAGACGGCAGTAGCGAATATTGAAGAGAAGACATGCGTCCTGATGGGTGATTTTAATGTGATTCCTGAAGATCCGGTATTAGCTCCCATCCGTGAGGTTCTGTATGATACCGCGGAGTTGTTTGAGGGCGAGCGTCTGAGCTGGCCGTCCGATACACCCGAGCGTAAGATCGACTATTTGTTTACATCAAAGGATATTAAAGTCCACTCTGCCGATATTCCGGCTATTGTGGCGTCGGATCATCGCCCGTATGTGGCAGAGATCGAATGGTGATATGAACGAGCTTTACCCGATTGACGGAGGAATGGCTATGAAACGCGTCTTTTTACTGGTACTGGACTCCTGTGGTATCGGTGCACTGCCGGATGCCGCGGCGTTTGGAGATAGTGGTGTCAACACGATGAAGCGCATCGCCGCTTCGCCGAAGTTTTCGGCGAGCAATTTGTGTGAGCTGGGCCTCGGCAATATTGAGGGTGTTGATTACCTGCCGAAAACCGACACGCCTCTGGCGGCGTTCGGCAGAATGACGGAGCGTTCCAACGGTAAGGATACCACCATCGGGCACTGGGAGATCGCAGGCGTAGTATCGGAGCAGCCGTTGCCGACCTATCCTGAGGGCTTCCCGACTGAGCTGTTGGATGAGTTTTCACGGCGGGTAGGCAGGGGATGGTTATGTAACCGCCCATACTCCGGGACCGATGTTATTCGCGACTATGGTGCCGAGCACTGTGAGAGCGGCAAGCTGATCGTCTATACCTCGGCAGACAGCGTGTTTCAGGTCGCTGCGCACGAGAAACTCGTCCCACTTGAGGAATTGTACGAGATCTGCCGTGTGGCGCGTGAGATGCTGGTGGGTGAGCACGCAGTCGGCCGCGTGATCGCACGTCCGTTTATTGGCGCTGCCCCGAGCTTCACACGTACGGCCAATCGCCGTGATTTTTCACTGCAGCCGCCGTCGGAGACGCTGTTGGACGCGGTGTCGGCCGCCGGGAAAACTGTGTGGAGCGTGGGTAAGATCTCCGATATTTTTGCGGGCCGTGGTGTGACCCACAGTGTTCCGACACACGGCAACGCCGAAGGTATGCGTGAGGCACTGCGTGCTGTTCACAGTGATTTTGAGGGCTTGTGCTTCATCAATTTGGTGGATTTTGATATGCTGTACGGTCACCGTCAGGATGTGGACGGCTATGCCGCAGCGCTGGCGGAATTCGATCACTTTTTGCCGGAATTGTTGTCAGCGCTTCGTCCCGATGACATCCTGATGATTACCGCAGATCACGGCTGTGATCCCGGTGACAATAGCACGGATCACACGCGGGAATACGTTCCGCTGTTGGTGGCGGGGGATGCGGTGTGTCCCGTGCCGCTCGGCACACGGCGGAGCTTTGCTGACGTTGCCGCTACGGTCGCGGAGCTGTTGGACGTGCCGTTTGTGTGTGAGGGCCGCAGCTTCGCGGCACAGTTTCGGAGGTGATAGCTATGACAGAACGCGAGCTTTGCGCCGCCGCGATGGCGGCGCGGCAGACGGCGTATGCACCGTATTCCGGTTGTCTGGTGGGTGCGGCACTGCTTACGTCTTCGGGCAAGGTATACACCGGCTGTAATGTGGAGAACGCCTCCTACGGCGCGACGATCTGTGCGGAGCGCACAGCGTTATCCAAAGCGATCAGTGAAGGGGAACGTGCCTTTGCCGCGATTGCCGTGGCGGGTGGTGTCGGAGAAACGGTCGACGGCGGTTTCCCGCCCTGCGGCATCTGTCGCCAGGTGATGGCGGAGTTTTGCACGGCGGATTTTTCGGTGCTGGTCGTTACCGGCACGGAAACGTATACGGCGTATCGGTTGGGCGACCTGCTTCCGTACGCCTTTGATGCCGATGCGATGCAATAACGCATAAAACATGATCCCATCTCATACCTTACAGTGAACGTAAGGAAAGAGGTGGGATCTTTGATTTTTGTTCTCAAAAAGCGCTGGTTGGCACTGGTTGCCGTATGCGTGGCAGTGTTGATAGCGGTACCGCATCTGCTGACGCGGGAGACGGCAGTCGGTGCTGTATCGTCGAACTGGGGACTCGGCTTTCACGAAAACGGAAAGGCACCGACCGGTAATGCGGATGTGGCATTTCTTGCAAAGTACAATGCGTATTACGTCGGTGATACCGCAAAAAAAGTTATCTATCTCACTTTTGATGCCGGATATGAGGGTGGGTACACTGCGGCGATCCTGGACGCGCTGAAAAAGCACAAGGTGCCCGCCACCTTCTTTTTGGTAAAGAATTATCTGGATACCGCACCGGAGCTTGTAAAGCGTATGGTTGCGGAGGGACACACGGTTGCCAATCATACGGCTACGCATCCCGATATGTCCCGTATTGCCGATAAAGCGGCGTTTCAAAAAGAATTGGCGGATCTGGAGGACGCGTACCGTGATATCACGGGTAGAGAGATGGCAAAATTCTACCGACCGCCGCAGGGGAAATTCAGCGAACAAAATCTGCAGATGGCGTCGGAGCTGGGGTATCATACTTTTTTCTGGAGTCTCGCGTACGTGGATTGGTATGTGGATCGGCAGCCGACACGTGAGGAAGCACTGAAAAAACTCACTGCACGCATTCACCCCGGTGCGATCGTGCTGCTGCACAGCACCTCGGCGACCAATGCTGCCGTGTTGGATGAGCTGATCACGCAGTGGAAAGCCATGGGGTACGCCTTTGCACCGCTCAGCGAATTGATACGGAAAAATTAATGCACAACGCTGCCCGTCCGCCGTCATATAGTGAACTAAAACAGACAGAAAGGGCGGATCGTTGTGTCGGAAACGATTTTTTTTGCCGCGGGGCTGCTGCTTGCCGTGTATGGGGCAGCAGACATACTGTGGCGATTGGTCTGTCGGCTCTTGTCCTTTGATAAGGAGGAAAAAGCCTATTTACTGGTGCCGCTCTGCGGCGAGCGGGACGATGCCGAATATCAGGCGCGGCGCGCACGTATTCTGTGCCGCGGTGGCTACGGGCAACGTATCCAGCCCGTGCTTTTGGACGGTGGGCTCACCCCGCATAGTGCCGCACTGACCAAAGAGGTGTGTGAGCGGCTGAGCGTGGATTTTGTCGATGAAAAAGAATGGAACGAATTGCTGCAAACTGCTTTACAAGATGGAAAAAAGGGAGTATAATCAAAACCGAAAATATGTTCGGTTTTGGAGAGGCGCGGTATGGCAAAGGATGAACGCCTGTCCGGTATGGTCGAGCGCGTGGTTTTTCGCAACACGGAAAACGGCTGGACCGTACTGGAGGTAGCGGCAGAGGATGAATTTCATACAGTGGTTGGTATTCTCCCGGCAATTGAGGCGGGGGAGTATTTGCAGCTGACGGGCGAATGGGGCGAGCACCCCCGATACGGCCGTCAGTTTGTCGTACAAAGCTATGAGCATCAGCTTCCCAACGATACCGAGTCGGTTTTTCGTTATCTGGCTTCGGGTGCGATCAAGGGGATAGGACCCGCGACCGCTGCTTCCATCGTGCAAAAGTTCGGCGGCGACACGCTGCGTATTATGGAGGAAGAGCCGGAACGGTTGGCAGAGGTGCGCGGTATCACGCTGGCACGCGCCCGCACCATCGCTCAGGCGTACAACGAGCAATTCGGTCTGCGCGAGGTGATTTTGGCATTTTCTGCTTACGGCCTGACCCAAAGCGAGGCCCTGCGCTGTTGGAAACGGTGGGGAGCTGCAACGGTCGAGACGGTTCGCAAGGACCCGTACAGCCTGTGTGCGCCGGGATTGCGCATCGGTTTTGAGCGTGCCGACCGCATCTGTATGGGTATGGATCGTCCACCGGACGATCCGCGTCGGATCGAGGCGGGCGTGTTGCACGTATTACGCCATAATCTGAGAAATGGTCATACCTGTCTGCCGCAGGACAAGCTGATCGCGGCGGCGATGCTGCTGCTCGGAGTGGGCGAGGCTCCTGTGCTACAGGCGCTGGAGGATATGATGCATGGCTTCACCGTCCGTACGGAAACGTTCGATGGACGCCTTTTCGTTTTTCTGCCCGATCTGCACATGGCGGAACGGTATATCGCGTCGCGGATTCGGTTGATGACGGGATTCCATACCGCTATTACACCGCTGATCGAAAAGAATTTGGAGACTGCTGAACGAAAAAACGGCATTAAGTACCAGACGCAGCAGCGGTTGGCGATTCTCTCTGCGATCGAAAAAGGCGTGCTGATACTGACGGGTGGTCCCGGTACGGGTAAGACCACGACGCTCCGTGCTATTATTATGTTACTGGAGGGCCTTGGCGAACGTGTCGAGATCGCCGCACCGACGGGGCGCGCTGCCAAGCGTATGTCGGAACTGACCGGCTGTGAGGCGCGCACGATCCACCGCTTGCTGGAGGTGCAGTGGGATGGTACGGATATGCCGGTGTTTGAACGAAACGAAAAAAATCCGCTGGATGCGGATGCGCTCATCGTGGATGAGATGTCGATGGTGGATACGCTGCTGTTCGACAGCCTGCTGCGCGCATTGCGCCCCGGTTGTCGGCTGATCCTGGTGGGTGATACCGATCAGCTGCCTGCCGTGGGGGCAGGGCGTGTACTGCACGACCTCATCGAAAGCCACATGTTGCCGATGGTGGAGCTGACCGAGGTGTTCCGTCAGGCGATGGAAAGCGAGATCATCGTCAACGCTCACCGTATCGTTGCCGGGGATATGCCGGTACTATCCGGAAAAACGGGGGATTTCTTCTTTTTGCCGCAGCGCAGCACCGAGGACACGGCGCAAACCGTAGTGGATCTCTGTGCGCGTCGATTGCCTGCAGGCTACGGAACCAGTGCGTTCGGTGATATTCAGGTGCTCAGCCCCGGCCGCAAAGGGGAGATCGGCACCGTGCGTCTGAACGAATTGCTGCAAGCGGAACTGAATCCGCCGCACGATAAGAAGCGTGAATGGCGCGGCGAAAACGGATTGCTGCGCGAAGGCGATAAGGTGATGCATATCCGCAACAACTACGACATCGTTTGGACGCGTGACGGCGGTGAGACGGGTACGGGCGTTTTCAACGGCGATATCGGCTTACTGGAAGAGATCAATGTGCGTGAACAAACGATGCACGTGCGGTACGATGACCGTGTGGCACTGTACACGTGGGATCAGGCGCAGGAGTTGGAGCTGGCATACGCCATAACGGTTCACAAAAGTCAAGGAAGCGAGTTTCACACGGTGGTGGTCCCGGTATACCGCAATCCGTCGCAGCTTTGCTACCGCAATCTGCTGTATACCGCTGTGACCAGAGCCCGGACGCTGCTCATCTTGGTAGGCAGCCGTGAAACAGTGCAGAGTATGGTGGAAAACGACCGCAAGACCCTGCGCTACACCGGCTTGTGCCGTTTCCTGCAGGACGCACAGGAATTATTCTAAACACCAAAAGAAGCCACCGACCGTCGGTGGCTTCTTGTTTTTTGTGAAACGGTTTTCAAAACGCAAACAGGATGCTGGCTGCGACTGAAAGGATGATGCAAGCAACAGTATATTTGTTGATCTTTTCCTTGAACAAAAACAGCGTGAGTAACGGGGTAAATACCAGCGTGCCACCGGTAACAAAGGGATACATCATCGAGGCGTTGACCGTGGTGGCACAGTAGAGCTGCAGGAAGGTCGCCACGATGTGAACGATACCGAAGCCGAACGCGCTGATGATGGTGTCCTTCTGAACGGCACACCGGTATTTTTCACGCGGACGGCACAGCAGGAACAGTACCAGACTGATGCCGGTCTCAAACAGATAATCGATAATGAGGAAGTCGGTGGTGCCGACCGCTGCTGCGTCGATCTGATGCAGCTTGCCGATGGTGGAGTTGGCGCCGTTGAGCAAAAACAGGACGACGCACAGGGCGAGAAACAGCAGATGTGTTTTTTTGTTGCCGCCACGCGTTTCGGCCGGGTCGAAGGTAGGAAAGAGCATGGCGATCAGCAACAGGATCGAGGCGATGACGTATTCCCATTTGAGCGGTTCGTTCAACCAGACAACGCCGACCAGGAATGGAACGAGCATACCGCCGAGCATGAGGAACAATGTATATACCGATACTTTGCCGAGCGCCATGGCTTTGATGCCGACCAGATTGGTGGCAACGGTCACCGCGGCTAATAGTCCGCCCATCAGCACCGAAAACGGTGTAAATGTCACATGAAATCCGGAAACGATCAGCAGCACTGCCAGCACCAGTACGCTACTGACGAGCGAAAAGCAGGTAGTCGCATAAAATGCTTTTCCGCACTTGGTCTCAAACAGCTTGGTAAAGATGATCTGCATCGAAAACAGAAGCGCCGATCCCAAAAGTAAAATATAATCCAACATAGCGAGCACATCCATCTGTAGAAAATCGCTTCATTATAGCACGGTAATAAGGAACAAACAAGAAAAAGTTTATTTTTTCGCTAAATTAAAGAAAAATCGAACGCCGTTAGCCGCATTTTCCACTCCACAGGGCATACCGTGCGCTTTCATAACAGCGGCAACGACCGACAAGCCGATACCGGTGCCGCCGTAAGCGCGGGTGCGAGCCTTGTCCACTTTGTAAAAGCTTTCCCAAATGTGCGGCAGGTCCTCCTCGGGGATCGGGTCACCGGTGTTGAATACGGAGATTTGAACCGTGTCCTGCGATACGGTCTCCCACGTCACGCGGATCTCGCCGCCGAGCTTGACGTGGTTGAGGGCGTTGGTCAGGTAGTTGATTGCAACGTTTTCGATCAGTACCGCATCGCCCCACGCATAGCAAGGCGTGTCGGGCAACGGGGCGGCGGTTGCTTGCCGCTCCTCAAACAGCGGTGCGAAGCGTGTGAGCAGTCGCTCAAACAGTGCACGGACGTCAAACCGATCGATGATCAACTCTTCGTTTCCCGATTCCAACTGCATCAGCGTGGTCAATTTTGAAAGCATCTGCGTCAGCTTTTGGGCTTCATCCTCGATGACGCCACAGTAATAATCACGGCTTTCGGGGTCGTCGACAGCATTTTCGTGCAACGCCTCGGCGTAGGTTTGGATGAGCGCCAGCGGTGTTTTCAGCTCGTGCGACACGTTGCGGATAAAGCGGCTGCGTGCCTCGTTTTGTTGTGCCTGCAGCGCCATGTCACCCTCAAGACGAAGATTGGCGGTTTTCAGTTCCGAAACGGTGCCTTCCAGCGCTTCGGAGACGGTATTCAGGTTGTGACCGAGCTCGGTCAATTCATCGTGCCCGTAGCCGACGTACCGCTCGGAAAAGTCCAGACTCGCCATGCGACGCACCATGGAGGTGAGCTTCCGCATGGGGCGGGTAAGCGAGCGTGACAGCAGCAGCGCCGCCAGTCCGCCGACAAGCAACGCGACCAGCGCTGACCACAGCAGAAAGCGGTTGGTGATCTCCGTGCTGGATTGTGCTTCGGAAAGGGAGACCCACAGCAGCAGATTGAGGCCGTCGGTGGTGCGCGCCGACAGGGTCAGCCAACGACCGCCGCTATCGACCAGCGGTGGTGTGCTGTTGGAAATGACGAAGGTACCGTTTTCCATGTCGAGCGGCGCAGCCTCAAGGGTGGTACCGTGAGGAAGATTACCGCGTCGGGAGACGTAGATCACTTGACGGTCCGACCACATCATAGCTTGTATGCCGTGCTGGGTGTTATATCCGTCCAACAGGCCGGTCAGTGTTCGTTGGGAGCGCGGCGCGTCGTCGATGTCCTCATACGCCGTGATCAGCAGCTCACTTTGCTCCTGCTCGTAGTACTCCAAAAAAGCAAAGCTGTTGAGCAGCCAATTGACAAGCACCAACAGCAAAATGCACAGAACAAAAACGCCCGTCACCTTACCGGCGATGGAACGAAAAAAACGGGTGATGGGGTTCGTTTTCATGTTTATCCCTCAAATTTATAGCCGATACCGCGGATGGTTTTGATCATCTCACCGGCTTCGCCCAGTTTGCTGCGCAGTTTTTTGATATGAGTATCCACCGTGCGAGCGTCGCCGTCGTAATCGTACCGCCACACGTTATCCAAAATGCGATCGCGGGAGAGCGCAAGACCTTTGTTGGTCATCAGGTATTCCAACAGTTCAAATTCCGTATAGGTGAGCGGTACCGAGGCACCGCCGACGGTTACCTCACGTGCAAGGCGGTCTACCTGCAGCAAGGAGGCGGTAACACCCACGTCTGTTTGTCCGCTGTTGCGCCGTAGCACCGCTTCGATGCGAGCCAGCAGGATCTTGAGACTGAACGGCATGGCAATGTACTCGTCCGCACCCAACTCAAACCCTTGCAGCTCGTCGGTTTCTTCACTGCGGGCTGTCAGCAGAATGATGGGGGTGACGGTGTCGGTCCGGCGAATGGCGCGGCAGACCTCCCAGCCGTTCATCCGCGGCATCATCACATCCAATAGCACCAGTGCAGGACGCACGGTGCGAAATTGCTCCATTGCCTCGACACCGTCTGCCGCTTCGACCGTGTGATAGTTCTTGATATGCAGATAATCGGCGATAACGCGACGCATCCGTTCCTCGTCATCGACGATCAGAATGGTAGGCTTGTCCATATGTTCCTCCTCAAGGCAGATCGATCACGATCTGCTCCGGCGAATGGCGCAGTGTGGCATCGCCCGCCAAGATACCGATCATACTTTGATACAGCAGCAACGGATCGTTCAGGAAGCGATCTCTTACCTGCTGTGCCTGCAGCTCGTCGCCGACCAGCAACTCAAAGCGCAACAGCGGTGCGGCGGTGCCGACAGAGCAGATCACCTTCCAGCCGCCTTCCTCGGCGGGGACGATCTCGGCGTGATTGTCGCGCTCACTGCGCTGCCGTGCCAGCAGGCGCAAGGCAGCATCGACTGAACGCTCGCGCAGGGTGTATGGGATCATATCGGCGAGGGTGGTAGCGGCGTGGCGTCCGGTAGCGGTAACGGTCACTCGATCGTCATCGGTCTCAGACAGGTTGCCGCGACTCAAAAGATCGTCGATCGCAGCGCTGGCATCGAAGAAATTCGCCATACCGCCGCCACTCAGGATATCCAGTACCGCTGTGCGGGGCAACGGTTCGCGTACGCTGCTGAGCATATAACAAACCAATATTTTGATTTCATGATGAGAGTGCAGGCCGCCGGGCTCCACGCCGGCAGAAAACGCATCGCGTTCCATAAACGATCACCTCGGCATCCATTGTAACACACTTTGCCAAAAAAAGATACAGAAAAATAAGTGAAAAGCGCCGGTAATGTGAAAAAAGCCGCCTCGGGGATTTACTTTTTTGAAAAACTGTGGTATTCTAGTCATGAAAACGCATCGGAGTTTGTTGAATAAGGAGATGCATAGCGATGAAAAAATGGGCAGCGTGCTTTGCCGTGTTGAGCGTCCTACTCTGTTTGGCGGCGGTCGGCGTGGCAGCGGATGAAGTGACCACCACGACCACGACGGAGGTCACTACGACCACGGCGATGGTGACGACTACCACAACGGAGGAAACGACAACAACGACCGAAGCAACGACCACCACGACCGAAGCAACGACCACCACGACCGAAGCAACGACGACTACGACGGTCAGCGGGCCGCAGGAGTGGGCCGTGGAGCTGGAGGTCAGCGCGCAGGAAAACGGTCGGTTTTCCATTACTGCTACAGACGAGACCGGTCGGCCTGTAGCGGGGTATCCACTGTTCGTTCAGGTTGGCTCGACCGTCAGTAACGTGGAAACGAACGCCAACGGCATCTATAATTCCATCGGCTGGACTGCCGGCAAGAAGCTGACCTACGGCGGTGAAGGCTTGGTAGTTGGCGATATTACGTATCTGCCCGTTTCGCGCGTCACGGTGTCTCACCCCAACGCGGTGACTCCGGGGACGACCGTGCCGACTGTTACCACCACGATCGCCGCAACCACGACGACCGCGACCGAGGCAGAAACGGATAGCACAACGTCAACGGAATCAGCGCCGACCACGGAGAGTACCGCTATTCCGGTGGTGGGAAGTACTGCAGCGGGCGTTATCATTGGCAATCGCACTACCGCGTACAGCGGGAACGACGTGCTGACAAATGTGGCGACCGACAGCACGGTGCTTGGCTTGTTTGGTTACGATCAGAACACGTTTTTGAATTCGGCTTTGCTTCAGATTGATAAAGCGGGTTATACCGCGATCGTCGGCACGTACAGCAATTATTCCGTGCTGCTGAACGTTGGCGCGGCGACCGAGTTGCCATCCGAAACGATGCTGAACGCGGCATTGAAGGGCTCGGAGGAATTCGGCGAGTACTCCTCCAACGAGCGTAAGGTCATTAACTTCCGCCTGTCGCTGTTGGTGTTGGATTCCACCGGTGCGATCGTGCCGCAGAATGAGCTGCCTGCCGGTGCGACCTATGTGGTCAAGCTGCCGGTTCCTGAGTCGATGAAGGAAGCGGACAAGCTGGCGATCACCATACCGTCCGGCAACGGCTTGCAGACGCCGGTTTTGGTTGAGCCACATGATGGCTGCATTTGGCTGCGTGTGGATGCGTTGCCGGAAAACTACACGCTGATCGAGTTTACCGAAGAGGCTGCCGGTTCTGATATCATCAGTTTACTGCTGTATATTGCCGGCTTCCTGCTGCTTGCGGGTGCGGGCCTGCTCCTTTTCTTCTTCGTGTTCCGCAAGCCGAAACCGGCCGTCGTGACAAATGAGGATGAGATCGATGTGCCGGAGATCGCCGTGCTTCCCGAAAATGACGGCGATGATATTTTCAGCGGACGCACCGATCTGCCGAGCTATGAAGTACCGCCTGCCGAGTTCCCGACGGAGGAGCCGCCTGCACCGTCGTCCGACGAGGAATAAACTGTAAAACACAACCGCCGTTGAGGTCGTTCCTCAACGGCGGTTTGTTGTCTCTGTATTACAGTTTTTTGCGAATGGTCTCACACAGCGTTTTGATGCCGCGCTCGATCTGTTCTTCAGACGGAGTGGAATAATTGAGGCGGAAGGACGAGGAAGGCACCGTTTCGTCACAGTTGAAGGTGGTGCCCGGTACCACGAAGACTCCCTGCTCTTTCAAATCGTTGATGAGTTCACCGAGCGGCAGGGAATCCGGCAACGTACACCACAGGAACAAGCCGCCTTCGGGACGGGTATAGGTGACTTCCTTCGGCATATACTTATCCAGCATCTCCAGCATCAAGCTGCACTTGTGACGGTATAGCTCGCGGATCGTGGCGATATGCTGCTCGAGATCGTATTCCTGCATATATTTCGCACACAGCATTTGGAAGAAGATGTTGGTATGGACATCCTCCACCTGCTTGGCGATGACCATTTTCTGCAGCAGCTCCTCGTTGCCGCAGGCGTAGCCGACGCGCATACCGGCGGACAGTATCTTGGAAAAGGTACTGCAGTACAGCACGCGGCCGTCGGTATCCATGCTTTTCAAGGTGGGAAGCTCTTCGCCGGCAAACCGCAGGTCACCGTAAGGGTTATCCTCGAGGATCAACACGTCGTACTGCTGCGCCAAAGCGTACACCGCTCTGCGTTTTTCCAGCGACATGGTAATGCCTGCGGGGTTGTGAAAGGTCGGGATCAGATACAAGAACCGCGCGTTGGGATTGGCTTTCAGTGCAGCCTCTAAGCCTTCGATACTGATACCGTCCGCTTCCAGCTCCACGCCGACCGGCTTGGCACCCAACGAGCGAAACGCATTCAGTGCGCCGATGAAGCTCGGATTTTCGCAGATGACGACGTCGCCTTCATTGCACATCACCTTGCAGCATAACTCGATCGCCTGCTGACCGCCGGAGGTGATCAGCGTCATATTGTTGTCGGTGTCGATCGCAAAGCGCTCCTTCAGCCGTGCCGCAACGAGCTCGCGCAGGGGAGGATAGCCCTCGGTCACGCTGTATTGCAGCGCGTTGGTCGAGTCACCGGCGAAAATATCCGCCGCGAGCTTGGATAGTGCCTCCACCGGAAAGGATTCCGGTGCCGGATTACCGGCGGCAAAGGAGATCGCGCCCGGCATTCCCAGACTTTTGAAGATCTCGCGGATCGCAGAGGGCTTCATGTTTTGCATTTTTTTCGAAAAATTCATTTCCATTTTCATCACCGCCTATCAGTATATCACGCGTGCGCGGCTTGTGCAATAAAAAGTTTGACAAGGTCTTTATTTTGTGGTACAATGACAAAAAATTAAGGGAGGCGGCAGTATGCAGCGGTTTCGAATGTCGAACGGCATGGGCATGATGAACATGTGCATGGCCTTTTCGCCTGCCTTCTGCCGTGCCGTCGGGTGTTGATCCCGTCGGGTGCATTGTGGGAAAACAGGCGGCGAGGCATCTCGTTGCCTTTTCTTTTTAGTACCAGAAAGGAAGCGTTGTTATGAGTTATCGTATCGAGACCGAGTGTCTGCAGGGCGGCTATCAGCCGGGCAACGGCGATCCCCGCGTCCTGCCGATCTATCAGAGCACGACCTACAAATATGATTCTGCCGAGCATCTCGGCGATCTGTTCGATCTGAAGGCGGCAGGACATATGTATACCCGAATCTCCAACCCTACGGTGGAAATGGTGGAGAATAAGATTGCGTCGCTGGAGGGTGGCGTCGGTGCGATGTGTACGTCGTCCGGTCAGGCGGCGAGCCTGATGGCGGTACTGAATATTACGAGCGCCGGCCAGAATTTTATCAGCCTGTCCACCATCTACGGCGGCACGACCAACCTGTTTGCTGTAACGATGAAGCGTATGGGCATCGAGGTGCGCTTTGCCACGCCGGATATGACCGACGAGGAGGTAGAGGCGCTGATCGACGGGAATACCCGCCTGGTGTTCGGTGAAACCATCGCCAATCCCGCGCTGAACGTGCTGGATATTGAGCGGTATGCCGCTTTGGCACACCGCCACGGACTGCCGCTGGTCGTGGATAATACCTTTGCCACGCCGATTTTGTGCCGTCCGTTTGAATTCGGTGCGGATATCGTGACTCACTCCACTACGAAATATATGGACGGTCACGCCACGGTCGTGGGCGGTGTCATTGTAGATAGCGGTAACTTCGATTGGGCGGCGTCCGACAAATATCCGGAGCTGACCACGCCCGACGAATCGTACCACGGTGTGGTATATACCGAGCAGTTCGGTAAGGCAGCGTATATCACCAAGGCGCGCGTACAGCTGATGCGCGACCTCGGTTCCACCCCGCAGCCGCTTGCAGCGTTTATCCTGAATCTTGGTCTGGAAACCTTGGCACTGCGTATGGAACGCCATTGCTCCAACGCGGAAGCGGTAGCGAAGTATCTGGAGGCCAACGACAAGGTCAGTTGGGTCAACTGCCCGGCACTGCCCTCGTCGGATCAGCACGAGCTGGCGCAGAAGTACCTGCCGAAGGGCTGCTGCGGCGTTATCTCCTTCGGTGTTAAGGGCGGCCGTGAGGCAGCTGTCCGCTTTATGAATTCGCTGAAACTGGCGGCGGTCGTCGTTCATGTTGCGGATGCCCGCACCTGCGTGCTGCATCCTGCCAGCACCACGCACCGTCAGCTGACGGATGAACAACTGGTCGCCGGTGGTATCACGCCGGACCTCATTCGTTTGTCGGTGGGCATCGAAAACGTAGAGGATATTATCGCTGATATCGAGCAGGCGTTGGCGAACGTCTGAGGAGGACGACTGTATGCCGATCAAAATTCCCAACCAGTTGCCTGCCACGCAGACGCTGACCAATGAGAATATCTTTGTCATCACCGAAACGCGGGCGCTGACGCAGGATATTCGTCCGCTGAAGATTCTGCTGCTTAACCTGATGCCGAAAAAGATCGTGACCGAAACGCAGCTGGCGCGCTTACTCGGTAACACCCCGTTGCAGGTGGAATTGGAACTGATTCACACATCAACACATAAGTCGCGCAACACGCCGGCGGATCATCTGCTGACGTTTTACAAGACGTTTGATGATATCAAGCACCAGAAATACGACGGTATGATCATCACCGGTGCGCCGGTAGAGCAGTTGCCGTTTGAAGACGTGGAATACTGGGAAGAGCTGTGTCGGATCTTCGAGTGGAGCAAGACGAACGTCACCAGCACTCTGCACATTTGCTGGGGCGCGCAGGCAGGTCTTTATTACCATTACGGCATTGATAAACATCTGCTGGACGGCAAACTGTTCGGCATTTTCCCACACAAGGTGGAACGCAAGTCCTCCATTCTGTTCCGTGGGTTTGACGACGTGTTTATGATCCCGCATTCGCGCCATACCACTGTTGACCGCGCGGATATCGAGGCGGTACCGGAGCTTAAGATCCTGGCATCCTCGGAAGAGGCGGGCGTGTATGCGGTGGCAACGGACCGTGGCAGACAGATCTATCTGACCGGTCACGCCGAATATGATGCCGGAACGCTTCGTGAGGAATACGAGCGTGATGTCAGCGCGGGTCTGCCCATCACGGTGCCGTGCAACTATTTTCCGGACGACGATCCCACGAAGGAGCCGCTCGTCACCTGGCGCGGTCACGCACACCTGCTGTTTTCCAATTGGTTGAACTACTTCGTGTATCAAACGACGCCGTACGATCTCAGCGAGATCCGCTGATTGTTGGCGGCGAAAGGAGAAAGCGAATCATGAGCATACAGGAATCCGGTGAGATGTATCTGGAGACGATCCTGATCCTGACCTCCGAGAAACCGACGGTACGCGCAATCGATATCAGTGAGCATATGGGTTTTTCCAAACCCAGTGTCAGCCGTGCGTTGGGCTTGCTGAAAAAAGAGGATCTCATCGTGGTGGATGATGACGGGCATATCACACTGACGAATGCCGGTCGTATGTTGGCGGAGACCATCTACGCGCGACACACAGTGCTGACCGCCTTGCTCACACGGATGGGCGTGGATAAAGAAACGGCGGCCGCCGATGCCTGTCGTATGGAGCACGCCATCAGTGATACCACCTTCCGTGCGATACAAAAATACATTCAACAGCAATAAAAAATCGCCGTCCGAGGCTTTCGGACGGCGATTTTTTGATCTCATATCGTCGGGAGAACATACACGAAAAACAGTTCCGTGAGCAAAGCGCCACCACAAGCGCAGGCGGCCACGATGGGGAGCCCTTTGTTAAACCACGCAGGGATAAGGGCGGCAATGAAACCGACGACGGCGGGTTCGATGCGCCCCGTGGCATAGAAGCAGGCGGGGACGGTCATCACGGTTAGTACCGCGTAGGGAATGTAGTGCAGAAACGACAGTACGAAGCGGTTTGTGATCTTTTTCTTGATAAGAACCAACGGCAGCATACGGATGAGGTAGGTCACACCGGCCATGACCGCCAGATATAGGAAGAAGTCAGGCATCGGCGGGCACCTCCTCACTGCTGATCTTGACAGGGGCGACGACAGCCATCACACCAGCGGCGATGACCGCACAAATGATGATGACAAAGCCGCTCGGCACGGCGGACAAGGCCGGTACATAGCGGAACAGGCAGCTCAGTACCGCGGCGATCAGTACGCAAGCGGCGGTGGCGCGGTCAGCGCGGGCAACAGGGGTGACGATGGCGATAAACATACCGTAGATGGCGATACCCAACGCGGCGGTTACGATAGTCGGCAGAATGTCGCCGGCAATCGCACCGAGAAGTGTGCCAAGGCTCCAACCGAGATAGGGGGTTAGTATCAGCCCGTATAGATACCGCCGTCCTACCAATTCGCGTTGGGAGGAGGCGATGGCGAACACCTCGTCGGTGTTGACGAACGCGATCAGAAAACGGTCGCGCAGCCGTACGGTACGGTCGAGTCGCTGAGAGAGAGAGACCGACATCAACGCGTAGCGCAGGTTGATGACGAGCTGCGACATGGCAAGCTCCGCCATCATACCGCCGGAGGCGATGATGGGCACGGCTGCCAGCTGACCAGCTGAAGTGACGTTAAACATTGAGATCATCAGTGCCTCGGCGATGCCGAAGCCACTGCCGACGGCAAAGATGCCGAAGGCGAACGAGACGGACAGGTAACCAATACATACCGGCAGACCGTCAATGAGACCTTTGCGAAATGTATATCCCATACTGCAACACATCCTCCGATGCAGACATAAAACGACCGTCCGATCCCCGACGACATCGGGGGTAGCGGACGGTCGGGTCGATCAGATCCAATCATCCTCCGGAAACTCGGTGGGGGGAACTTCCAGCAGCTCCGGCTTTTTGAGCAGGCGGCGGAACATGCGGAAGGATTCGGCGAAATACTGGCCGTCACAGATGCGTTCATCCACCACGATCTTGATACGGACAACCTTCTTGGTGGTGACGACACCGTCGGCGCCGACGATCTGAGCGCGTTCCTTTTTGCCGAGTGCTAAAAACACCGAGGTGGTACCGAAATCGTAAATGTGGTGGTACACCGGGCCGATACCGATGGAGCCGACGTCCGTTATGTAGAACGAGGTGTGGAAAGGGCTCAAGTTATTGATGAACTTGTTCATCCAGCCGCGGTGATCCATAAAGGTAATGAAATTGATGAACGCGCGCACCAGCCACGCCGGCAGCTTGTTCAGAATATTGGCGGCGGTATCGGTATCGTTTTCACCGTCTTTATCGCGCACCTCCGCGTCCATCGCCTCGTTGATACGGCGATACACGTCAAACACCGTATCGGTCGGCTCGAAGGCCGGCTTGATACAGGCATCGGGTGCGGTGGGGGACAGCTCACGCTTGACCGTCATTGAAGCGGTCAGGCGGTTGCGGGCAAAAATTTTGCCGTTCATAACAAAACGGTTCAGATACGGGCGAAGAACAAACATGCGCAGTGCACCGGCGATGAAGACGTGGTACAGTGAAAACCACGGCATATCGTTTTTGCGACGCATTTCGCGCACGTATTTTTCCAGCTCTTCGATCTCGATAACATCATCAAAGAACACCTGGGCGTCAGATCGACGCTTCATAAAATGCGGCATAACGGCGAAGAAGGAATGCGTGTGGCGCAGGCGCCAGCCGTCCTTACGGTCACCGAAGCGGCGTTTTCTTTTTGCCATAATTACCCCTCGCTCTCTGCACAGTTTATCAAAAGGTATGGGGTTGCTGTGCTTGATTTTGCTCCAGATGGCGACGCAACCGTTCCTCAAACAGAGCACCGTTGCGGATGTTTCGGATCACCAGCTCGGAAATAAGCGGATCGTTGGTAGCAATGCGGATTGTGGTGAGTCCCAATCGCTTTTGGAGAAAGGATCGCTGTACCGCCATACTGCGGATCTGTGACACATTTACCGACCTTACCACAGGCGACAAAATGCCGGTCAGTTGCTTCAGTGTATCCTCCGTCAGCACGTACTGTGTCCGTGTGAGCGGAAGACCGCAAAACAGCTGTCGCCGTTCTGTGAGGGTGGTATCCGGTGTAATCTGTCCGGATATCGTCATACGGTTTCCTCCTGTTATCATGTGGTTTCGCACCAATAACCCATACAGTATAGCGTAAAAACCTCAATTTGTCAAATTTCCGTTGAGAAGCACGCAAAGACAAAAGCCCGGCGCGTTTGCGCCGGGCTTTTCGGGATGGTGCAGGGGAGGGGTCAGCAGCCGCAATCACAATCGCAATCGCTGTTGTTGATGAGCAGCAGAATGATGATGATAAACAGCAGCCAGGAGCAGTTGGCCTCACCGCAGAACAGGTTTCTCAGACACATTGTTGTTCCTCCTCTCTGTAAATGGGTGGTCAGCAGCCGCAGCCGCAGCCGTTATTGCGGGTGTTGTAGTTGTTGTTGTCGCAGCAGTCGCCGTCAAACAGCAGGATGATGACGATGATGAACAGCAACCAGGTGCAATTGATGTCACCGCTGAAGAGATTCCGCAGGCACATAGGTCGTATCCTCCTTTCCGAAAGCCGCTGAGGTGCTTTCATTTCCATACTATGACGACTTTGCAGGTCGGTGATAACTTTCTGAAAAATCAAGAAATTCTTTAAAAATGAAAGAAATCGGGAGATATATTTAAAAAATCGGGATTAAAAAAGCGTTTTTGACTTTGTTTGACTTTGACTTTGTTTGACTTTCGATGTATGCTACAGGCAAGGAAGTGAGAACGATGCGAATAAGCGATGAGATAACCGCCTATATTCTTCATATTATGGAGCAGGCGGAAAACGGTGCGGCGGAATTACAGCGCAATGTGTTGGCGGAGGAGCTCGGCTGTGTCCCCAGCCAGATCACCTATGTGCTGTCGTCGCGGTTTACCCCGGCACAGGGGTATTTGGTTGAGAGTCGCCGTGGAGGCGGCGGATATATCCGCATCCGACGGGTCATGCCGCAGGAGCGGATGACGCCGCTGATGCACGTGGTCAATTCCATCGGTGATGAGCTGGTGCCGGCCGCCGCCGAGGCGATCTTGCAAAGTATGGTGTACCAGGGCTTTATCACCCAAGGAGCAGCGGATATTATGGCGGCGGCGCTTTCCGACCGTGGGTACCGCGACGTACCGCCCGAGGTGCGTGACCGTTTGCGGGCTTCGCTTCTTAAACACATGCTGACCGCGTATACCATGTAAGGAGGTTTCTGTATGCTTTGTGATCACTGCGGCAAATACGCCGCTACAACTCATGTTAAGAAAACGGTAAACGGCAAGACGACCGAGCTGCATCTGTGCGCGCATTGTGCGGCGCAGCAGGGGATCGGCACGAACTTTGGATTCGATCTGGGCGATTTTTGGGGCTCACTGTTTGCCGAACCCGCCAAGCGAACGCAGGAGGACACCGTTCGTTGCCCCGACTGCGGCCGCAGCTTTCGTGAGATCGCCGATCAGGGCCGTCCCGGTTGCTCGACGTGTTATCTGACGTTTTACGATCGCCTGCTGCCGTCGATCCAGCGTATTCACGGTAAAACACAGCACACCGGCAAAGTGGCGGCGCAGGCAGACGGCACGGTTAAAAAAGAACGTGAGTTGCAGGCGCTGCGCGACAAGCTCAACGCGTGCATTGCTGAACAGGATTATGAGACCTGCGCGCAGTTGCGCGATCAGATTCGCGCTTTGGAACAGGAGGGTGAGGCGTGATGGCACAGGAAAAATGGTATCAGCGCAGCGGCGCAGAAGGCGATGTGGTCATCAGCACCCGTATCCGCTTGGCGCGTGACCTCGCGCATCTGCCGTTTCCGGCGTGGATGACCGCCGAGCAGCGGGAGGATGTTATTACCCAGGTGTTTGGTGCCTTCCCCAACGATCAGCCGTGTGCGTTTGAGCGCCGCCGCATGAGTGACGTTCCGGCACGGGAGCTGCTGGCAATGGTGGAGCGGCATCTCATCAGTCGTGAATTTGCTCGCGATCCATCGGGCGAAGCCCTGCTGATAACTGCCGACGAAGGAGTCAGCATCATGGTCGGTGAAGAGGATCACCTGCGTATTCAGGTGCTGCGCTCCGGCTTTGACTTGGACAGTGCGTGGCAGGAAGCCACCTGTTGGGATGATTATCTGGACACGCGTCTGCATTTTGCCTTTGATGAGCGACTGGGGTATCTGACCCAATGCCCGACCAACCTTGGTACGGGTATGCGCGCTTCGGTCATGCTGCACCTGCCGGCGTTGCAGGAAAAGGGGATTATTCAGCAGCTGTCCGTGACGGTGTCGAAGCTCGGACTTACCATCCGTGGTCTGTACGGTGAGGGAAGCAAGCCAGAAGGAGCATTGTATCAGATCTCCAATCAGGTCACGCTCGGTATCACCGAGCAGGAAGCGATCGACAACCTGCGGAGCATCGTTAATCAGATCATCCGCGAGGAGCGCAGTTGCCGCGAGCAGCTGAAGGATTCGCCGGCGTTTGAAGATCGCGTGTTTCGTTCCCTCGGCATTTTGCAGAATGCGCGGCTGCTGACCGGCAACGAATTTATGACGTTGATTTCCCCGGTGCGTATGGGTGTGGCACTCGGTATGATCGATCATACCGATCTTAACGCACTGAACAGCCTGCTCATCGACGCCGGTGCCGGTGCGTTGATGGAGGCGGCAGGTGAAGAGCTGGATGCGGCACAGCGCGATGTGCGCCGCGCGGCACTGGTGCGGGAGCGTCTGCGTTAAAGGAGGTATGTTTGTATGAAATATTTGTTTAAAGGGTTTACCGAAAAGGCCAATACTGCCCTGAATCTTGCCGTGGAAGCGGCGCAGATGCTGGGACATACCTACATCGGCACCGAGCATTTGATCCTCGGTTTGCTGCGTGAAGGAACAGGTGTGGCAGCGTCGGTGCTGGGCGGTCGCGGTATTACGGCGGCGCAGTATGAGGCCAAGATCACGGAAAGCGAAAACGGCGGGCAGTCCACGCGACTTTCGCCGGAGGATTTCACACCGCGTACCAAGCGTGCGATGGAAACGGCGCGGATGGAGGCACGCGGTACACAGCAGGGCTTCGCGGGCACGGAGCACATTTTACTGGCGATCCTGCGTGATGAGACCAGTATCGCCGTGCGATTGTTATCGCAGCTCGGTGTGCGCCCGGTGGAGCTGATGGAGGATATCACGCGTGTGATCGGTACAACACCGACCGATGCGGCATCCATGGGCGCCTCGGCAGGAAATGCCGTCAAGCCGTCCGGCAAGAGCCAGACACCGACACTGGATCAGTTTGGGCGTGATCTCACCGATATGGCGAAAGCCGGTAAGCTGGATCCCGTGATCGGTCGCGCCGATGAGATCCAGCGTGTGGTGCAGATCTTGTCACGCCGCACAAAAAACAACCCTTGCCTGATCGGTGAGCCGGGTGTCGGCAAGACCGCGGTAGCGGAGGGGCTGGCGCAGAAGATCGTTGCCGAGGAGGTGCCGGATACGCTGCGCGGCAAGCGCGTGGTAACGCTGGATCTGACGGGTATGGTCGCCGGCACTAAATATCGCGGCGACTTTGAAGAGCGTATCAAAAACGCCTTGGCCGAGGTGGCAAAGGCGGGCGATGTGGTACTGTTTATTGATGAGATCCACACGCTGATCGGCGCCGGTGCGGCAGAGGGCGCGGTAGATGCCGCAAATATCCTCAAGCCGTCGCTCGCGCGCGGTGAGATCCAGGTCATCGGTGCGACAACGTTGGAGGAATACCGCAAGCACATCGAGAAGGACGCCGCATTGGAGCGGCGCTTCCAGCCAATTACTGTGGGTGAGCCCACGGTGGAGGAAACGGAGGAGATCCTGCGCGGTCTGCGCGACAAGTACGAGGCACATCACAAGGTCAAGATCACCGATGAAGCCTTGCGGGCGGCGGTGCAGCTGTCCACGCGGTATATCGCGGATCGCTATTTGCCCGACAAGGCGATCGACCTGATCGACGAGGCGGCTTCACGCGTGCGGTTGCGTTCGTTTACGGCGCCGACCGACGTGCGGCAGCTTGAGGAAGAGGTCAAGCGGCTGTCTGCCGAGAAAAAATCGGCGATCAACGAGCAGGATTTTGAACGCGCTGCCAGCCTGCGTGACGAAGAAAAACGTGTTACCGAACAGCTGGAAGAGCAGCGCGCGTTGTGGCAGGAAAAGAACGCCGCCGTGAGCAGCGAGGTAACAGCGAATGACATCGCGGAGATCGTATCCGGCTGGACGGGTGTGCCGTTGGCACAGCTGACCGAGGCGGAAAGTCAGCGATTGCTCAAAATGGAAAGTATTCTGCATGAGCGCATCGTCGGTCAGGACGAGGCGGTCACCGCCGTGGCAAAGGCGATTCGCCGCGGTCGTGCGGGGCTTAAGGATCCGCGTCGCCCAATCGGTTCGTTCATCTTCCTGGGCC
>JAGBFF010000064.1 GCA_017936615.1 Clostridia bacterium
AAAAACGCCCCCTGGTCAAAGGGGGCGTTCGTACTATGCGCCGCCGAGCTGCTCGCGGATCACCGCGGCGACCGACTCAGCCTGCGTACGCGTCAGTTCCGCATCTTCGCCCTCCGCCATCACGCGGATGAGCGGCTCGGTGCCGGAGGGACGCACCACGATGCGCCCACCGCTGCCGAGCGCGGTCTTGGCGGCCTCGATCGCCGCTTTGATGGCACTGTTGGTGAAGAAATGCCGTTTTCCCTCCGCGCTGACCGCCAGATTCAGACTGTACTGCGGATACTGCGGCATCACCTGCGCCAGCTCACGCAATGGCCTCCCGCACCGCTTAAGATAGGATAACAGCTGCACGGCGGTCAGCTGACCGTCGCCCGTGGTGGCAAAATCACGGAAGATGATGTGCCCCGATTGCTCCCCGCCAAAGGCATACTCTCCGATGAGCATTTCCTCCAACACAAAACGGTCGCCCACCTTGGTGGCAATAAACCGCAAGCCCTGTTCCTCACAAAACCGCGTGAAACCGAAGTTGGTCATAATGGTGCCGACCACGGTGTGGCTGGGCAGCTTGCCGCGCTCGCGCAGATCCAGTGCACAGATCGCCATGATACGGTCGCCGTCCACCACCTCGCCCGTGTCGTCCACACACAGACAGCGATCGGCATCGCCGTCAAACGCAATACCCAGTTCACACCCGTGATCGCGTACAAACTGCGACAGCCGCGCGAGATGCGTCGAGCCGCAGTCCTCGTTGATGTTGACCCCGTCGGGCGTGTCGCTGAGGATCTCCACCTCGCACCCCAACTCGCGGAACAGCCGCGCCGCCGTCACCGACGCCGCGCCGTTAGCGCAGTCCACCGCGATGTGCATTCCCTCCGGCATATACAGTGCTGTGCTTTTCAGATGGTCGATGTAATCCTTGGCAGCGTTTGCCGCGGTGGTGACCCGTCCAACCTCGCCGCCGATCGGCTTGGGATACTCCGTCCGTTTGCGGAGCACCAGCGCCTCGATGTCCTCCTCCAGTTCGTCGGGCAGCTTGTAGCCGTCACCACTGAACAGCTTAATGCCGTTAAACGCGGCAGGATTGTGTGACGCCGACACCACGATACCCGCGTCCGCCTTGTATTTCCCCACCAGATACGCTACCGCCGGTGTGGGAATGACCCCCAAGCAGATAACGTCCGCCCCCACCGAGCAAAGACCGGCAGTCAGCGCCGCCGTCAGCATATCCGCCGAGGCGCGCGTATCGGTACCGATCACGAACACCGGCCGCCGCCTGCCGTCCTTCGCCAGCACCAGCGCCGCTGCGCGGCCGATGCTCATTGCCAATTCGCAGGTCAGCTCGGTATTGGCGATGCCACGCACACCGTCTGTTCCGAACAACCGTCCCATCAAAACTCCCTCCGTTTCACCATGTTGTCTGCCGCCTTGTAGATGTGTCCTCCCGGCACGTACCCGCGCACACTGGACAGCGGGTAGATCTGCGCGCCCGGCCCGATCACCACACCGGGATTCAGCACACAGCCGCACCCGACCTCGACGCGGTCGCCGAGCATGGCACCGCATTTGGTAAGCCCCGTGGCGATCAGCTCCCCGCCGCCACGGATGACCACAAACGAGCGATCGCTCTTGACATTAGAAGTCACCGCCCCGGCACCCAGATGCGCGCGATACCCCAACACCGAGTCTCCCACGTAATTGTAATGCGGCACCTGCACGCCGTCGAACAGCAAGGCGTTTTTCAGTTCGGTAGAGTTGCCCACCACCGCACCGCGCCCCACCATCACCTTCCCGCGCAAAAACGCGCCCGTGCGCACCGCCGCCTCTTCATCAATGATACAAGGCCCCGTGATCTCCGCCGACACCGCCACCGTGGCGGTTTTGGCGATCCAGATCTCCTCGCCCACCTGTTCAAACCGCTCGGCAGGCAGCGACGCCCCCACCGCGCGGATGTGTCCCGCCAGCTCAGGCAGGATCTGCCACGGATACGCATACAGCGCCAGCGCATGCCCGAGGCGGCTGTAATTCAGATCAAATAATTCGGTTGTAAACAGCATAGTCTCACTCCACCGTCACACTTTTTGCCAGATTGCGCGGACGGTCGATATCGCAGCCACGCTCCAGCGCTACGTAATATCCGAACAGCTGCAGCGGCACGATGGACAGCGACGCCTGAAACAGCGGCTCGACCTGCGGAATGACCAGCACCTCGTCCGCGGCGTCCGCGGTATCGGGATCGGTCGTCACAAGCAGCACCCACGCGCCGCGGGCGCGCACCTCGCGCACGTTCGCCAGCGTTTTGGGAAGCAGTGTCTCATCACACGCAAGCGCTGCCACAAACGTGCCCTCCTCGATCAGCGAAATCGTGCCGTGCTTGAGTTCCCCCGCCGCATACGCCTCGGAATGGATATAGCTGATCTCCTTGAGCTTCAGCGACGCCTCCAGAGCGGCGGCGTAATCGGTGCCACGCCCGATAAAATAGGCGTCGGAAAGCGCCTGCTGCCGCCGTGCGAGCGCATGCATCCGCTCGGCGGTACCCAGCAGCTCCCGCACGTGATGCGGTAGCGTTCGCAGCTCGGCGGTCAACCGCCGCTCCTCGCCATCCTCCATCGTACCGCGCAGAGCACCCAGCCGTATCGCCACAAGATACAGTGCCGCCAGCTGCGCGGTATACGCCTTGGTGGTCGCTACGGCGATCTCAGGCCCTGCCCGCGTCGGCAGCACCGCGTCGCTTTCAGCCGCCAGCGTACTACCCGCGACGTTCACGACGGACAGCGTCCGCGCGCCCTTTCGTTTGGACTCGCGCAGAGCGGCCAGCGTGTCCGCCGTCTCCCCCGATTGGCTGATGAAGATGACCAACGTGTGGCGATCGAGCATCGGCTGTCGGTAACGAAATTCCGAGGCGATCTCCGCCTCGGCAGGAAGCTGCGCCAGCCGTTCGATGACCTGCCGCCCCACCACGCCGGCGTGATACGCCGAACCGCACCCGACAAGCACGACGCGCCGCAACGCTTGTGCCGTTTCTGCGGTCAGCGGCAGCACCTCGTCCCCCACCGCACCGTCGGCGGTCAAATGCGGAAGCAGCGTCGCGGCAAGCGCCTCGGGCTGTTCCTCGATCTCCTTAAGCATAAAATGCGCGTACTCGCCGCGCTCGGCGGACTCGGCATCCCAATCCGCTTCCTGCACCGCGCGCGTGATCGGCTCACCGTCGGCACCGTATATTGTGTACCCGTCAGCCGATAACCGCGCCGTCTCCCCATCCTCCAGCGGCACGAACTGCGCGGTATACGGCAGGATGGCCGGCATATCCGAGGCAAGAAACAGCTCGCCGTCACCAACACCCAACACCAGGGGACTCTGCCGCCGCGCGGCGTATACCGTCTCCGGCTCTCCTGCGTACAGCACGCCCAGCGCAAACGAGCCCGTTAGTCGTGCCGTCACACGCCGCAGCGCATCCCATACGTTCCCCTGATACTCTCGCTGCAGCAGCTGTGCAATCAGCTCGGTATCCGTCTCGGATCGCAGGGTCACGTCGGCATCCAGCAGCTCACGCCGCAGCTCGGCCTCGTTCTCGATGATGCCGTTATGCACAACCGCAAAGCGCCCGTCGGCGCTGAGATGGGGATGGGCGTTCGCGGTGGTAGGCTTACCGTGCGTTGCCCAACGGGTATGCCCGATCCCCACCGTTTGCGAAAATCCCTCGCCACCGCGCAGCCGTGCCGTCAACAGCGACAAGCGTCCGGCCTCCTTGTACACCGAGAGCCCTGTTTCGTCCGCCAGTGCCACACCGGCCGAATCGTAGCCGCGATACTCCAATCGTGACAATCCGGCAAGCAGAAGCGGCGTCGCCGCCTGTGTCCCACAGTATCCCACGATCCCACACATATGACCGTCCCCTTTCTCATCTAGTATTCATCCCGCCCCGACCGTTATTCATAATTTTCCAACCTCGGCGCTGTCAAGAACTCGATCTTGCCGTTTCGGGCACTATTTTTGCAAAAAAATGTTGCATTTCTGTAACTATTTTGCTATGATAAGATTGTAAGGACCATCGTTCCGTAAGCATAATCGAAGAAAGGGTGCAAGCTGATGAAACGAAACCGCTGTTTTTCCGTCGCAATGATCGCCGTACTACTGCTGTCGCTCACTGCGTGCAGCCGTGCGCCGCAAACTCAGCCTGACCCCACGGCGACAACGACAACCTCTGTCACAGCAGCCTCTACCACTGTGACCACCGTGACCGAGCCTGCCACCACCGTCACGACGGAGGCGCCTACTACAACCGCATCCATTGCTCCTTCGGCAACATCGGGCCAAACATACGTAACAACTCGCACAACACGCACCTACGTCACCCGCACCTTGCCGACCACCGTGTCGGGCACGCGGCCTACCAATGTACCGTCTCCCACCACACCGCCATATGCTCGTACCCCACTGGAGATAGCCTTTGGTGAGGAACCGTTGATAACCGACCTGAATTTTGGCGGTGCCACCTTCACCTTTGCCGATTACGGCTCAACGGGCGTCATCCCTGAAGAGCAGATCGCCGCATTCCAAACGGAACACAACGTCAACCTCACGGTGAAATATATCCCCACCGAAACCTATTTGGAAGAACTGGTTGCTGCCAACATGTCGGGGAATCCGTACGACATCGTGCACTTCCGCGGTGAGCACTATCCTGAAGTCATCATTTCAGATATTGTACAGCCCCTGGAAAAACATATTAACACTGCGGATTTTTGGTTGTGTTCCTTCAGTGACCTTGAACCCTACAGCGGTTTTTGTGTTGGGTTATCGGAGGCTCTCTCCCTGAACGGTCACGCTTACGCTGTCGGCGGCAACTATCGCCAGCCACTCTCGGTCATTTATTACAACAAAAAGGTATTTGCCTCCGCAGGATATATCGGTGCCAACGATCCGCTGGCACTGTACAACGCCGGCAAATGGAACTGGCAAACATTATATGATATGCTGTACGCCGTGCAGCAACCGGACAAAGGCCTCTACGGCATTAACGCCATCGCGCCGTGTTACACGCAGCAATTTATCAACAGTTACTATACCGATTTTACCAAAACCACCGCAACCGGTCGCTTTGTTGAAAACCTCTCCGATCCGAACCTCTTTGAAGCGTACGAAATGCTGCAAAAGTATTGCTACGGTGAGAACAAGGTGGCGAATCCGAGGAATCAGAATGAATCCGGACAGGATCAATTCCTAGACGGCACAACCTTTGCTTTGCTGTCCAATACCAAGTTTTACAAAAAAGCACTGAAAGAGATCCCACAAAGCCGCGCATTCGACAAACAGCTCGACAAACTGGGTATTGTCCCCATCCCACACGGCACCAAATATGCTCCGGATCGCGTATGGGAATGGGAAGGCTTTGGCGCCGGTGCCGGTGCTTCCGAGCAAGGGATGCTGTGTGCTCTCATGTTTGCCAAGCACGATTCAAAGTATAATCACAGCAATACATACACCCCTGAGATGCCCGCCGAGTTCAAAAGAGTGTTCTGTGCCATCTTGGACCATGATGTTCTCATCGCCCCTTACAGTGGTTTCAACAGCTCTGCCGGCAATCTGAGCAATCTCGGCCAAACCTTGGCGACGGCGATCGCACTCAACGGACATCCTATCACAGTGGCTTTGAAGGGGTACAAAAAGGTCGCACAAACCATCATCGACACCGCACTCAAAGGGTGATTCAAAAGCGAGGTTGCCGTCATCGGCACCCTCGCCTTTCTCTTTATCCCTCCGAGCAATTCTCTTGACCCCCGCCGCAAACACTGGTATACTGGTACTGATTGGGGGGCTATCCATGTCGTATACCTATGAAATTGCCATCGTCGGCGGCGGCGCTTCGGGGCTGGCGGCGGCGGTGTTTTGCGCGCGCGAAGGCGGCAAGAGCATCGTGCTGCTGGAAAAACAGCCGCGCGTCGGCAAAAAGCTGCTGGCGACCGGCAGCGGCACCTGTAATCTCACCAACCGCACCGCTGCACCCGATAACTACCACGGTGACGGCGCGTCGGCGTTCGTCACCCCTGCCCTCACCGCCTTCCCCCCGGAAGCAGCGCTCGCATTCTTCCGTTCGCTCGGCGTGCTGTGCTCGCCGCGTGAGGAGGGGCGCGAATACCCCCTTTGTCAGCAGGCAAGCGCTGTGCTGGATTGCCTGCGTCTGGAGCTGTCACGCCTCGGTGTCACCGAACGGTGCGACGCGGCAATCACCGCTATCAAACCGCAAAACGGTGGCTTTGTACTCTCTCTGGCAAACGGTGAGACGGTCACTGCGGAACGCGTGATCCTCGCGGCCGGCGGCGCGGCATCCCCGTCGCTCGGCGGCTCGTCGGACGGCTATGCCTTAGCAACCGCTCTCGGTCACCGTAAGACCCCGCTGTTCCCGGCCATCGTACAGGTGCGTACCGACACGACGTTCGTCCGCGCGATGAAGGGTCTGCGCACCGATGCCACCGTCACCTTCTGTCTCAACGGGCAGCCGCTGTGTTCCCACACCGACGAGCTGCTCTTTACCGAATATGGTATTTCAGGTCCTGCCGTGATGCAGATCTCGCGCGTGGTGGGCGATTGGGAGCGCCGCAAAACCAGCACGATGACCGCTGTCATCGACCTGCTCCCCACCGTCAGCGAGACGGAGCTGCTCGCACTCCTCGCCGAGCGTCGGGCACTCGGTCGCACGGCGGCGGATTTCCTGACGGGGATCCTCAATAAGCGCATCGGACAGACCGTCTGCCGCGCGGCAGGTCTCTCCCTGGAGCAGCCAACCGAGACGCTGTCACCCAACGTCCTTCGCAAGCTTGCCGAAACCATCAAGCGCTTCACCCTGCCCGTCATCGGCACGCAGGGCTTTGGCGGCGCGCAGGTCACCGCCGGCGGTATTGCGACCGCCGAGGTCGATCCGCGCACGATGATGTCGCGTCGTGTTCCCGGCCTATACCTCATCGGCGAGGTGCTGGACGTGGACGGCGACTGCGGCGGCTTTAACCTGCAGTGGGCGTGGGCGTCCGCCTATGTGGCGGCAAAGGCGGTGACGCAATGATCGAGATCACCTCGCTGCGCTTGCCGCTGTCCTACACCGAGCGCGACCTGCGCCGCGCCGCGGCATCCCGTCTCGGCATTGCAGAGCGCGCCATACTCACCTGCAGCCTCCACCTCCGTTCGGTGGACGCGCGCAAGAAACCCCATCTTCAATTTGATATTACCGTGGGCGTTACGGTGGAGAACGAGGACGCGGTGCTTGCCGCGTGCCGCCATCCGTCGGTAAAACGCTACGCCCCGACCCCGTATATACTGCCCACCCCCACCGCCAAGCCGACATACCGTCCCGTCGTGGTCGGCAGCGGCCCTGCCGGACTCTTTGCCGCGCTGATGCTCGCGCGCACCGGCCTGCGCCCCCTCCTGCTGGAACGCGGTGAACCGGTGGAGCGCCGTACCGAAGCGGTAGCGCGCTTTCGCCTCACCGGCGTGCTGGACACCCGTTCCAACGTCCAGTTTGGCGAAGGCGGCGCCGGCACGTTCTCCGACGGCAAGCTGAACACCGGTATCCGCGATCCGCGCTGCCGCTTGGTGCTGGAGGAACTGGCAGCCGCAGGCGCTCCCGAAGAAATTTTGTGGCAGGCGAAGCCCCACGTCGGCACCGACCGCCTTGTGGCAGCGGTGCGCGGCATTCGTGAACAGCTCCTCGCCCTCGGCGGCGAGGTGCGGTTTGAAACGCAGGTAGTCGACATCCGTTGCGAGCACGGCACGCTGACAGGGCTGACGCTTCTGACCCCGAACGGCACCGAAGAACTACCCTGTGACCGCGTCATCCTTGCCATCGGCCACAGTGCCCGCGATACGCTGGCGATGCTGCACGAGGCAGGTGTCCCTATGGAGCAAAAGCCTTTCGCCGTCGGCGTTCGCATCGAGCACCCGCGCGAGATGATCGACCGCAGCCAGTACGGTGCGGCCGCCGGACATCCGGCACTCGGCGCGGCGGATTACAAACTCAACGTCCCTCTGCCGCAAGGCCGAGGCGTATACACCTTCTGCATGTGTCCGGGCGGCGAGGTCATTGCCGCCGCCTCGGAGGAGGGCGGCGTTGCCGTCAACGGCATGAGCGTGTTTGCGCGTGACGCGCGCAACTCCAACAGCGCCCTGCTCGTGGGCGTCACCCCCGACGACCTTCCCGATGCGTCTCCGCTCGCCGGTATCGCCCTGCAGCGACAGATGGAACGCGCCGCCTACACGCTTGGCGGCGGAGCCTACCGTGCACCGGTACAGCTGGTCGGCGATTTCTGTGCAGGACGCGAAAGCCACGCACTGGGCGATGTCGAGCCATCCTACCGCCCCGGTGTCACCCCGTGTGATCTGCGGGAATGTCTGCCCGATTTTGTTGCGCACTCCCTGCGTACCGCCCTGCCGCAGTTTGGTAGGAAACTGCGCGGCTTCGACCGCTACGACGCGGTACTGACAGGCGTGGAATCGCGCAGCTCCTCGCCTGTCCGCATCCCGCGTGACGAGCAGTGCCAAGCGGCGATTCGCGGTCTGTTCCCCTGTGGCGAGGGCGCCGGTTATGCCGGCGGCATCACCTCGGCGGCTGTGGATGGCATCCGCTGCGCCGCCGCCCTCATCGAAAGTCTGTAACCAAACACAAAACACCGCTCTTGGAAGCACGCCAAGGGCGGTGTTTTTCTGTACTCTGACAAAACTTCTCCCGCTCCGACAACACGTTTCCCCTAAAACAGCGCGGGACAAGCCGTATACTGGTACTATACGAAACGGAGGAATGGCTATGGTAATACGGATGGGCACCGACACAGGCGGACTTACCGTGTGGCTGTCGGGCGAGCTGGATCATCACGCGGCACGCACCCTGCGCGAGCAGGTCGACAGCGCGGTAGAACGCTCTGCGGCAAAGCGGTTGCGGCTGGATTTTTCCGGCGTGACCTTTATGGACAGCTCAGGCATCGGGCTCATTATGGGCCGCTACCGCCTGATGCTGTCGCGCGGCGGCACGCTGACGGTGGTCGGCACATCGGAGCGACTGCGCCGTGTGATGAAACTGGCAGGACTTGAAAAACTGCCGATCTGGGACGATACGAAGGAGGTAACACACCCATGAAACGACCCTGCAACGAAATGAAGCTCACCTTCCCCAGCCGCTCGGCAAACGAGGCGTTCGCACGCTCGGCGGTCGCCTCGTTTTTGTCACAGCTCGACCCCGCCGTGGACGAGCTGGCCGATCTGCGCACCGCCGTCTCGGAGGCGGTGACCAACTGCATCGTCCACGCCTACCGCGACACCATCGGCAGCATCACCATCCAGATGCGGCTGTACGACGACGGCCGCACCGTCATCAAGATCCGCGACCGCGGCTGCGGCATTCCCGACGTACCGCAGGCGATGGAGCCGCTGTACACCACCGGCGGCGATGACCGTTCGGGACTCGGCTTCTCGGTGATGGAGAGCTTCACCGATCGCCTGCGCGTCTCGTCGCGCCCCGGCAAGGGCACGACGGTGACGATGGAAAAATACATAGCGGTGCGGACAAGTCGGGAGAAAGCAGTGTGACACGCGACGAACGCATCTGCCAAAACCTCGGCTTGGTGCACACCTGCGCGCGTCGGTTTATGGGGCGTGGCATCGAGTACGACGATTTGTATCAGGCGGGCTGTATGGGGCTGGTCAAGGCGGTAGACGGCTTTGACGACAGCCGCGGGCTGAAGCTGTCCACCTACGCCGTCCCCGTCATTCTCGGGGAAATACGGCGGCTGTTTCGCGACGGCGGCACCGTCAAGGTCAGCCGCAGTCTGAAGGAGTTGTCGCTGAAAGTAACAAAGGAACGTGACGCGTTTCAGGCGCGCGAGGGACGCGAGCCCACCGTTGGGGAACTGGCGGAGCATCTTGGTTTAGAACGCGAGCAGGTGGTCGAAGCGCTCGGAGCGGCACTGCCGGCGCTGTCGTTGACACGCAGTGGCGAGGACACCGACGGCGACGAGATCGACCTGCCGGTCGCAGCGCCCGAGGAAGCGATCACCAACCGTCTCGCCCTGCGTCAAGTGCTGGAATCACTGTCCGACCGCGATCGCTCACTCATCGAACTGCGGTATTTTCGTCGCAAAACACAGCAGCACACCGCCGAGGTGCTCGGCATGACGCAGGTGCAGGTCAGCCGCCGCGAGCGCGCCATCCTCCGCGAGCTCCGCCGGCAACTGACCTCCTGAGAAAACACACAGCCGCTCGGTCACCCGAGCGGCTGTTTCCTTGTACCGGCATTATTGACTACCGGATCTTCTCGTTTTTTGGATATATCGATATTTCGCGTCGCTGTAATAAGGATACTTGATCTTAACGAAAAGAAAAATCCCCACGACATATGCCGCCCCGAGAACCAACAACGTCATAAGCCCGTAAAACACCTTATCGTAATCTGCCCAGCTTAATGTTGCCGGCGGATCGATCAGCGTAAAAATTCCTACCACACATAAGATCATCCATGGAATCAACACCACCAATTGAAGAGCAACCGCTATCTTTCCTACTTTAAGGATCTTGTTTTGCTGTTCCGCCGTCAACTGTGCTACTTGATTCTCGATGTTTTCTGTATTTTTCATACTGCTTTCTTCTTTACGCCTTAGTCAGGACCTGAGTTTCGCCATCCATCGTAACAGACATCGTACCATTCGACAGCGTATAGGTGCCTTCCTTTGTCACACCGTTAAAAGTCCATGTGATCACGCCGTTTTCGGCAGTGTAAGAACCCGTTGCCTGGCTGACGGAACCAATCATTTCCTCAAGGTTGTACGCATCGAGCATTTCATCAACCATCGCATCGACCGACTCGTAGCCCACCTGCTCCATCATCTCGCTCAGCGTCATATCGTGATCAGCCGCCTGTTCTTCCAAATAGACTTCCATGCCCGCTTTAAGGTCATCAAAAACACCATCCATTGCGTTGTTCACTTCCGCAGAATCAACGAACACTTTCATCGTACCATCGGCGCCAAACGTCATATACTCATATACCGGATACGAACCGAACTCCACATAATCGGCCATTTCACTTTCTGCCACGCTCTGCTGAATCATTCCACCGAAATCCACCGGCCCCATTTTCCACGTGCCGACGATCGTCGCAGCCGCAGGAACATCGGGCGTCACTACGGTCGTCTGTGTGGGAACGTTCACCGACGGAATCGTCGTCACCGTGTCGCCATCAGCAACGGTGGTGGTTACAGATTCCTTGTCGCCGTCCTCGTCCTTATCGTCTTTTTTCTTGTCGTCGCCGCAGCCTGCCAGCGCCATCATCGACAGCACCATCACCAGAGCCAGCAGCATTACCAGCCATTTCTTCATACCCAGTTTCTCCTTTATTGTTATATTTTATCGCACAAGCAATAGCATCGCTTGCTATGACCTCATTACACCCGCGTCATCGTACCGGGGAACTCAAGAAACTTTCCGCTTTCCTTGTGTTCTACATGCACCACAAAAGTGATGGTATCCTCCCCGTCATACCCGTATTTCAAATATTCGTTCTCGTTGTTTTCAGAAAAAAGTCCGTTAATACGTAATTTTTTGCCATCGATCGCATAAGTCGTCTCTTTCGGCTTGGAAGCCTTTTGCATGATCGCTTGTGTAAACCCTTCCACCATCAATTGAATGGATTCCCTCGACTGTTCGACGAACTCTGCCATCGTCACATCCTTTTCAGCCAACTGCGCCTCAAATTCTGCGCGGCTGACGCCTTGTGCTTCCCTCAACTCATAAATGCCGCCGTCTGCCAAACAATCCATGAGATCATTTAGGTAAGTCTCCAGCTCGTCAGCAGCCTCTTCGGCATCGACCCACAGTTCTCCGCCTCCGTCGACCTCAAAAGATAGGTAGAACGGTACTGCGGACTCCGTTTTAACCTTGGAAAAGATCTCCAATAACGCTATCGTTGAACTTTCAGGCTCCTTTTCTACAATTTCTGCCATCGTGTTCATCGCGTCCCAAAACCCGTTAAACGGAATCTCCATTCGCCAACATCCTGCCAGTTCCTCCTTGGTGATCGTGCTGCCACTCTCGATCGCAGCACTATTTCCAACGTGCGCGGAGGACTCGTCGTCATCATCGCGCTCTTGCTTCTTTTTACGGCTGCAACCAACTGTCAGCGACAGCGCTAACACCAAAATCGCCACCAATGCCAGGCATCTTCTCATCTACATCCCCTCCATTTGCTGTAAATTGTAACACATAAGTGTTCATTTGTCAACATATGTGTTCATAGCAAGCCATATTACCGCATACAATACAAAGTGGAGGTGATCGTATGTACACGCCCACACTGGATCCTATCGTCGTCGGCAGAGTGATCGCTGCCTTTCGCAACAAAAGCGGGGTATCGCAGGAAGTGCTCAGCGGCCTTGCCGATATCGGGCGCAGTCATTTAAGCGCCATCGAGCGCGGCGAACGCAAACCGACCTTGGAAACCCTGTTTCGCGTCTGCAACGCAATGGGTGTCAAAATGAGTACTGTGGTAACCGCTATCGAGCGCGAGCTCGGTGAGTGAACCCTCACACCCCAAACCAGCCCCATAGAGGCATTTCTCTATTCCACCTCTCAAAATCAACGCAAACGAAAAAGCCGAACGCAGTTGCGTTCGGCTTTTTCCACACTTGTAAGAAAGCGTTACACTCTCTCAAACTCCTGCGTTTCGCCCGCTTCGGTAATCGTCAGCTTGTTGCCGTCAATCGCAAACTCGGACGTTGAGGTCTCACCGTCCATCGTCACCGACAGGGTGTTACCGTCAATGGTGTACTGGCACACGTTCTCCATCACGAGCATATCCAGAACGGCTTCAACCGTCTCATCAAGCTCGGCACCGCTGGCATCCAAAAGTGCCTGCATGGTTGCCTCGATCTCATCGCCGTCGGTGTACATCTTCATTGTGCCGTCCGCGGTAAACTCAAAGTAGGCATAGCACATATAGTCGCCATCGGCTTCCATCTCGAAGATCTCGCGCAGATCGCCCAGTTCCTGCTTCCACGTACCGACGATACCCTTGTCTTCCACAACGGGGTCATCCTGCACGGGCTTGTCGGTGTTACCGCCTGCCGTGGTAGTCGTGGTGGTCTCAACGGTCGTAGTGGTTACCGTCGCACCGTCGCCATCCTCGTCCTTGTCATCCTTTTTCTTGTCGTCGCCGCAGCCTGCCAGCGCCATCATCGACAGCACCATCACCAGAGCCAACAGCATTACCAACCATTTTTTCATAACAGTACCTCCTTGGATAATCGTTACATCCAGTATATACCTACCGCGTTCTTTTGTCAAGAAAAGTGGGGCGAGAGAGGAAAAATCTTCTCTCGTCCGTATCATCCGCTGAGAACGCAGGGATCTATAGAAAAGCCCTATGGGAGGGGGGAGTTGCACCCCCCGCTCTCACTGCCGCGCTGCAAATAAAGCTGCCGGCAGACTGCCGGCAGCTTCGTTTTTGATTACAGTGGTATACTCAAAACCGCAATTCCACCCACTGTTCGGGGCGGAAACCGGCGTCAACCGCCGCTTTCTCCCATTCCTCAAAGCCGACACCGAGCGCTTCTGCCGTGTGGCAATCGCCCGATAGCAGCACCCGCGCGCCGTGTGCGGCAAGATACCGCTGGATCGCCGGTGTGGGATACGGCTCGTGCCGCCCCGCGCGCAGCATACCACCAAGATTGATCTCAAACGGAATACCGTAGGTCAGCAAGCGGTCTGCCGCCGCCTGCCACGCCGCCACGTACCGCGGATGCGACTCGTCGAACAGATCGCCCTCGCCGTTGTACTTGGCGACCAGATCAAAGTGACCGATGATGTTCGGCCGGATTTTCTCCGCTACGTCCGCTGCCGTACGAAAATAGTCCTCGGCATAGCTGTACCAATCGCCGCCGTAGTAATCACGCACGATCGCCAGCGTGTGCTCGCGGCTGTCGTCGATCGGCGGGTACTCGTCCCCGCGATGCAGATAATGCACTGAACCAATGACGTAGTCAAACCCATCGGTCGGCTCAGCGGAATAGTAATCCTGCTCCACACCACAGTACAGCTCGATCTGCCCACGATATTTTTCCTTCAGTGCCGCTATAGCCACCTGAAATTTAGCAGGCGCATCCTTGCTCGCACAGTAGCTTTCATCAAAGAAGGTATACGAGTGAATGAGCAAGCCCAACCGCGTAATGCCGCGCTGGATCGCCGTCTTCACCATCGTTTCGGGATCGGCGTGACCGTCGCAAAACGTGGTATGGTTATGGAAATCCTGCCCAATCATTTCGTCATTTTCTCCTGCTTGATCTTGTGGTCGATGACGTGACGCGACGCCAGCTCGCGGTGGATATCCTCCAGCGAGATGCCCATCTGGATCATCAGCACCAAGAGATGATAGGTCAGATCCGAGATCTCGTAGATCGTCTCCGCCTTGTCGTCCGCCTTGCCGGCGATGATGACCTCGGTGCTCTCCTCGCCCACCTTTTTCAAGATCTTATCGAGACCCTTTTCAAACAGATAGGTGGTGTACGAACCTTCTTTTTTCTCAGTCTTGCGGCCCTCGATCAGCGTCATCAGCGCCTGCAGCGAGAACTCGGAGCGCTCTTCGCTCTCCCACAGCGGTTTGGTGAAGCAACTGGTCGTGCCGGTGTGACACGCGGGGCCATCCGGCTCTACCAGAACCACCAACGCGTCGTTATCGCAGTCGGCGGTAATGGAAACGATGTGCTGATAGTTGCCGCTCGTCTCCCCCTTGAGCCACAATTCCTGCCGCGAACGGCTCCAGAAGCAGGTCAGCCCCTTTTCCATCGAAATTTTCAGGCTTTCGCGGTTCATATACGCCAGCGTCAGCACCTGCTTCGTCACCGCGTCCTGTACGACGGTGGGAATAAGTCCCTGTTCGTCAAATTTCAAGCTTTCGATATCAATCATGATGGTATTCTCCTTCCAAACGTACCGGAATGTCGGCTTTTGCAAGTAACTGCTTCAAATCACGGATCCGCACCTCGCCGAAATGAAAGATCGACGCCGCCAAGCCCGCATCCACCCGTGGCAACGCACGGAATAGTTTGACAAAATCCTCGGCACAGCCCGCACCGCCCGAAGCGATCACAGGCACCGACACCGCATCGCACACCGCCGCCAACATCTCGTGGTCAAAGCCGCCACGCACGCCGTCAGTGTCGATAGAATTGACCACGACCTCGCCCGCGCCATCCGCCACACAGCGGCGGATCCAACCAATCGCCTCCATGCCGGTATCGTCTCTGCCTCCGCGGGCGAACACACGGAACGCGCCGTCCACCCGTTTGACGTCCACCGACAGCACCACGCACTGATCGCCGTAGCGCTTCGCCGCCTCACGCACCAGTGAAGGATCGCGGATCGCACCGGAGTTGACGCTGACCTTATCCGCGCCGCATTTCAGCACGCGATCAAAATCGTCTACCGTATTGATACCGCCGCCGACGGTCAGCGGGATAAACACGGTACGCGCCGCTTCACACAAAATATCGGTAAACAGGCGACGCCCCTCTGCCGAGGCCGTGATATCGTAAAATACCAGCTCGTCCGCACCGTTTTCGCTGTAATACCGTGCCAGCTCCACAGGCGACGACACGTCGCTGAGCCCTTGGAAATTGACTCCCTTGACCACCCGTCCGTCTCGGACGTCCAGACATGGAATGATTCGTTTGGTTATCATCGTGCCACCTCGATCGCTTCGCGGAGCGACAACGCGCCCGTGTAATACGCCTTACCGACGATCGCACCGTACAGCTCCATCGCTGCAAGCTGCCGAACGTCCTCCAGCGACGACACGCCGCCCGAAGCAACGATCTGCAACGAAAACCGCTTCGACAATTCACGGTACAATGCCAGATTCGTGCCACGCATCGCTCCATCGCGGGAAATCTCGGTGCAAATCAGCGTTTTTACGCCGATTTTTTGCATGTTTTCGCAAAAATCGAAGGCCTCCAGTGAGGATGTTTCGGTCCATCCCTTCACAGCGACCATCCCGTCCTTAATGTCCACGCCAACGGCGATATGCTCACCGTGCCGACGCACGGCCTCCTCCACAAAGCCTGGCTCGGTCACCGCCGCTGTACCCAAAATGATGCGGTCGATACCCGCCGCACGGTAGCGGTCAATAACCTCGTGGCTGCGCACACCGCCGCCGACCTCACAAAACAGACCCGTCTCGGCTTTCAGCATCCGCACGGTCTCAAAATTCGGGGTCTCGCCGCTGCGCGCGCCCTCCAGGTCGACCAGATGCAGATGCGTCGCGCCCTGTGCAACGAAATCACGTGCCACCTCCACGGGGTTTTCGTTATACACCGTCATCTGCGCGTAATCGCCCTTAAACAGGCGCACCGCCTTGCCTTCATATAAATCGATCGCAGGAAAAATCTGCATGGTGTTACCTCGTTTCTTCGCAAAACGCTTTCAGTATATTCAGCCCCACCGTACCGCTTTTTTCGGGGTGGAACTGGCAACCGAACACGTTGTCCCGTGCGACTGCCGCGGTAAGCGGCGCACCGTACTCTGCCGTAGCGATCACGTGCTCGTCGCACTTGGCGGCATAATAGGAATGCACAAAATATACGAAATCACCGTCATGAATGTAGCGGAACAACGGGCTTTGCTTGCCACCGAAATCCAGCGCGTTCCACCCGATATGCGGTATTTTATACCCGGCGGGGATAACCTCGTCGATGGGGCGGATCTCACCGGGGATCAGACCCAAACCGGCGTGTTCGCCGTACTCAAAACTGCGGTCAAACAGCATCTGCATACCGAGGCAGATACCAAGCACCGGCTTGCCTGCGTTCGCTTCGTCCACTACCACCTGCGCCAAGCCCGAGGCGCGCAGCTTGTCTGCCGCATCACCAAACGCCCCCACGCCGGGAAGCAGGATACGGTCACTGCTGTGCAGCACCTCGGGATCCGCCGTCACCACGCCGTCGGCGCCGATCGCCATCAGTGAGCTCTTCAGCGAAAACAGGTTACCCACGCCGTAATCTACAATGGCGATCATGCCAGAACTCCTTTCGTGGACGGGATCTCGCCGTCGAGAGATGCATCAATACTGACCGCCTGTCGCAGACTGCGGGCAACCGATTTGAACGCACCCTCCAGAATGTGATGCGAATTGCTGCCTGCGAGCTGCTTAATATGCAGCGTGCAGCCGGCCGTCCGCACGAATGCCAGCCAGAACTCCTGACCAAGCTCGGTATCAAACGTACCCACCTTCTGCGACGGAATGGTCATATCGTATACCAAAAAGCTTCTGCCGGACAGATCCACCGCCGACAAGATCAGCGCCTCATCCATCGGCAGGATGGTATCGCCGTAGCGGCAGATACCGCGCTTTTCACCCAGTGCTTCGGCAAACGCCTGCCCCAGACAAATACCGATATCCTCCACCGTGTGGTGATCGTCCACCTGCGTGTCACCTTTACAGGTGACCGCAAGGTCAATACGACCGTGCTTGGCGAACAAAGTCAGCATATGATCCAAAAAACCACAGCCGGTGTCGATCGACGACTTGCCGGTGCCGTCCAAATTCAACTCCAGAGCAATATCCGTCTCTGCCGTTGTTCGGTTGATCTGTGCTGTACGCATTTAACATTCCTCCACGATCTCACGCAGTGCGCCCATCAGCACCTGCATTTCGGTTTCGCTTCCCACCGTGATACGGATATAATCCGCAATACGCGGCTGGGCAAAATGACGCACTAAAATACCCCGCTCCTTGAGCTGCCGATATAACCGCTCACCGTCAATACCGGGATACTTGGCAAACAAAAAGTTGGTGTACGAATCCGCCAGCTCAAAGCCAAGGCTTCGCAGTGCCGCTGTCGTACTCTCGCGCGTACGCATGATGGTACGGCAGTTCTCGCGCGTGTACGCCTCATCCGCCAGTGTACCCAATCCTGCCGCCATTGTCAAGCGGTTAATGTTATACGGATTGGTAGAATACTTAACGGTATTGAGATCGTTGATAAGTGACGACTGTCCCACACCGAAACCAAGACGTGCACCCGCCATGGAACGCGACTTGGAAAAGGTCTGTGTTACCAACAGGTTATCGTACTTGCGGATCAGCGATACACAGCTTTCCGCCCCAAAATCCACATACGCTTCATCAATAACCACCACGTTGTCGGGATTGTTCTTCAGGATCTCTTCCACCGCGGCGACCGACAGCGTCAGCCCCGTCGGTGCGTTGGGATTGGCGATAAACACGGTGCCGTTTGCACCGTAAAAATCCGCGGGATCCACCGATAGGTCGTCACGCAGCGGCACGGTGCGATACGGCACGCCGTTCAGCTCCGCAAACACCTTGTAAAATCCATAGGTAATATCGGGGAAAACTGCCGGATGTGCACCGTCGCAAAATGCCATAAAGGCAAAATTCAAAATTTCATCGGAACCGTTGGTGAGCAGTACCTCATCCGCATTGACACCGCACATCGCGGCGACCGCCGCGGTCAGCTCACGGCGGGTGGGATCGGGATACAGCTGCAGCTGCCCTGCCGCCTGCGCCGCAGCCGCCATCGCTTTGTCCGACGGCGGAAACGGGGATTCGTTGGTGTTGAGTTTAACATACTGCCGCTCGGTTGGTTGCTCCCCCGGTGTATACGGGGTAAGCGTGCTGTATTTTTCGCTGAAGAAGCGACTCATGCTCATTCCTCCAAACGGATGCGGGCGCTGCGCGCGTGTGCGGTCAGCCCCTCTTGGTCGGCAAAATACGCCACCTTCTCCGCCACACGCTTCAGCGCGTCGGCGGTATAATAGGTGTACTGTGTCTTTTTGACAAAATCGTCCACCGACAGCGGGCTGGAAAACCGCGCCGTGCCGCTGGTGGGCAACGTGTGGTTGGGGCCGGCAAAATAGTCACCCAGCGCCTCGGGACAATAGTTACCCATAAAGATCGACCCGGCGTGGCGTACCTGATCGAGGATGGCAAAGGGATCTGCCACGCACAGCTCCAGATGCTCGGGTGCAATGGCGTTGGAGATCTCGATCGCTTCATCCAGCGTCTCCGCCACGATGATCTTGCCGTTTTTATCGATCGACTCACGGGCGATCTCTTACCGTGACAACAACGCCACCTGCGCCTCCACTTCCCGCTGCACGGCAACAGCCAGCGCTTCGTCGTCCGTGACCAGTACCGCGCTCGCCAGTCGATCGTGTTCCGCCTGCGAGAGTAGGTCTGCCGCCACGAATTTCGCATTAGCACTGCCGTCCGCAACGATCAGGATCTCACTGGGACCCGCGATCATATCGATTGCAACGGTACCGTACACCTGCTTTTTCGCTTCGGCAACGAAGGCGTTACCGGGGCCGACGATCTTATCCACGCGCGGGATACTCTCGGTGCCGTACGCCAACGCGGCGATCGCCTGCGAGCCGCCGACCTTGTAGATCTGATCCACACCGGCAACCGATGCCGCCGCCAGGATCACGGGATTGACCTTACCCTGTTTGTCGGGCGGTGTCACCATCACGACCTCGCGGCAACCCGCAATACGCGCGGGGATCGCATCCATCAGCACGGTGGACGGATACGCCGCCGTGCCGCCGGGGACGTACAAACCCGCGCGGTCCAACGGGATGATCTTCTGACCGGTGACGACACCCGCCTGCTCGTTTTGCAAAAAGCTGGTGCGCACCTGCTTTTCGTGGAAACGGCGGATGTTCGCCGCCGCTTCGCGCAGGATCTCCAAAAAAGCAGGATCCACTGCGGCGACAGCCTCGTCGATCTCCTCTTGCGTCACGCGCAGCGAGGTTAGCCGAGCGCCGTCCCATTTTTCACAATATTCCAGCAGTGCCTTGTCGCCCTCGGTACGGACGCGCCGAATCACCTCGGCAACGACCTCCGCCACGTTGACCTGAGGCACGGCGCGGGCGAACACCTCGCTGTCGTCTACTTCACTGCGTTTTAAAATGCGGATCATACGTTTCCCTCCGTTTGCGCGGCAATACTGCGGACGATCTCCTCGATCGCAGCACCCTTGAACTTAAATCCCGATTTATTAGCGATCAAACGGGCGCTGATGGGGACGATGGTCTCCACCACCTCCAGATCGTTTTCCTTGAGCGTGGTGCCCGTCTCCACGATATCGACGATAACGTCCGATAGCCCCAGGATCGGTGCGATCTCGATAGAACCGTTCAAATGGATAATATCAATGTCGCGCCCGCGCGACGCATAATACTGCTGCGCAATGTTGCTGAACTTCGTCGCCACCTTGAGCGTGCGGCGCGGATCGTCGCGGAAATCTGCGCGTGCCGCCACTGCCATACGGCAGCGACCCAAATTCAGATCCAGCAATTCATACACGTCCGGCTCGTATTCCAGCAAAATATCCTTACCGGCAACACCGATATCCGCCGCACCGCGTTCCACATAAATCGCCACGTCCGACGGCTTGACCCAAAAATAGCGCACCGCCTTTTCAGGGTTTTCAAAAATCAGCTTGCGATTATTTTCACGGATCGACGGGCACTCAAAGCCGGCTTTTTCAAATAAGTCGTATACCTTTTCGCCCAATCTGCCCTTCGGCAGTGCCACGTTAAGCATCGTTTTCAACCGGCTCTACCCCACTTTCCGTCAAGCGCCACACACGGCGGCAACGCAATTTTTCCGGCAACGCCTTAAGCGCCAGTACACGGCGACCGTCCTGCTGCAACGCCGCGACCGCACGGCTGACCTCGGCGGGCAACGCCGCCTCATACAGCAACACGTCGTCGGCATCGTACGGCTCGTCCGGCACCGTCAGCTCCTCCAACAGATCCAGATAGATCGCGAATCCGATCGCACCGGACGCCTTCCCCATCTTGTGCAGCAAACGGTCGTACTGGCCGCCGGTCAGCACCGCGCCGGGAATACCGCTGACGAATCCCTTGAACACAAAGCCGTTATAATAGCGAATATCACCCACAACCGACAGATCCAGTCGCACAGCCGCAGCGTTTTCGGTGATCGCCACCGCCGACAACACTGCTTCCAGCTCCTCCACGACCGCGGCAAGCTCGGTATCACCAAGCAGCACACGCAGCTTCGGCAGCACCTCCGACGGTGCACCGTACAGCCCTGCCAGCTCACACAGCACCGCTGTGTCATCCTCCGTGACCCCTGCCGCCGCGCACAGCTGCGCCAGCTCGTGGCGGTTCTTTTCGCCGATACATTTCAGCATCGCACCGCGGCTATCCGCCGCCACACCGAACCGATCCAAAAGGCCCGTGATGATCCCGAGATGCGACACGTCCAGCACGGTTTCGGGAGCGATGCAGCGCAGACTTTCGGCGGCCAAACGTAACACCTCCGCACGGCAGTACGCATCCGGCTCGCCCAAACACTCCAGACCCATTTGCCGGATCTCGCGGAAGGTATGCGAGCTTTTCGCCACACGATACACGTGCTCATCGTAGTACACCTTGCGCACACCGTCGGTGATATCGCCCGTGTTTTTCACGATAGACAGCGTTACGTCAGGCTTCAGCGCCATCAGCTTGCCGTTGGTATCGGTAAAGGTGATAATGCTGTCGGATATCAAAAAATCCTTGTTGCGGACATACAGATCGTATTCCTCAAACTTACTCATTTTATACGGGGTATAGCCGTAGCGTCCGTACAAGGTACGCAGTGCCGCTACCGTCATTTCCTCGCCCCGCAGACCGGTTGGTGTATTCATGCTTGTTCCTCCGTCTCCCGCGATTTGTCCAGCGCCATACGATATCCGCCGCCGCCATACAGGAGACAACGGTTAACACGGCTGATCGTCGCCGAGCTGACCGCCGTCTCTGCGGAGATCTCCTGATAATTCTTGCCTTCACGCAACAGGATGGCCACATCAAGGCGCTGCGCCATATCCTGGATCTCACGGATGGTACAAATGTCTTCAAAAAACAACCGGCACTCCTCCGGCGTCTCCAGACTTTGAATAATGCGGAACAGCCGCTCCACCGAAGCAGACTCAAGAATATTCATCATGAGCCCTCCCTTTTCAAACGATTTTCTACCATATTATCACTTTATCACGGTAAAGTCAATACTCCTGTTCGAGTTTTTTTCGATTTATTTTTCGGCAGTAGGCTTTTACGAAACCCCGCATACAAAACCGCGTGTCCGTATTGATTTTGCCGTTTTTTTATGCTATTCTTAAATAGAAAAGATAACTGCGTGGGATTTGGTAAAAAGGAGGACTGTGTATGCTTTCATTGATCGTCCCGTGTTATAACGAGGAGGAGTCGTTAGGTATCTTTTACGAAAGCACCCTGCAGGTGTTGCACGATATGGATACCGACTACGAGCTGATCTTTGTGGATGACGGCTCCAAAGATCGTACCCTGGCCATCATCAAAGAGTTTGCCTCCAAAAACGAGCACGTAAAATACATCTCCTTTTCGAGAAATTTCGGCAAGGAGGCCGCTATGTATGCCGGCTTCTGCCACGCCAAAGGTGATTACACCGCCGTGATCGACGCTGATATGCAGGATCCCCCCACACTGCTGCCCGAAATGATGCGCATTTTGGAAACGGGGGAATACGACAGCGTCGCAACGCGCCGCACCACCCGAAAAGGCGAATCCCCCGTCCGCAGCTGGTTTGCGCGCAAGTTTTACCGTCTCATCAACAAAATATCCGATGCCGACGTCGTGGACGGTGCGCGCGATTTTCGCTTGATGAAACGAGAAATGGTGGATGCCATCGTCTCCATGTGCGAGTACAATCGCTTTTCCAAGGGCATCTTCGGTTGGATCGGTTTCCGAACGTACTGGCTTTCCTATGAAAACGTCGAACGCGTCGCCGGTAAAACGAAGTGGAGCTTCTGGAAGCTGTTTAAGTATGCTATCGACGGTATCATCAATTTCTCTCAGACGCCCATCACCCTTGCTTCCTGGTTCGGTGTCATCATGACGCTGTTCTCCTTCTTGGCGCTTGTGTTTATCATCCTGCGCAAGCTGTTCTTCGGCGATCCCGTCGCCGGCTGGGCCTCCACCACCTGTATCATCATCTTCATCGGCGGCATCCAACTGTTTTGTCTGGGACTCATCGGACAATACGTCGCCAAGACCTATATGGAAACCAAGCGGCGGCCGCACTACATCATCGCCCAAACCAATACCGAAAGAAAGCCGGTAACGACCGTCCAACCCCCTCAACAATGACAAAAGCGCCGCTAGGGAGACTTCTCATAAGGAAGTCTCCCAGTTTTATTCGCCAAAAGCGAGTTATATTGCTGCGCAGTGATATTCGGCTAACGCCGAGTGGTATTCGCTTCGCGAGTTTTGGTGGCGAATAAAATAACACTGAAACCGAAAGGTTTCAATAACACTATTGCCTTAAGGCAATAATATCACTCCGACAAAGTCGGAATAAAACTTGAAAGGCGATTATTTCTTATGTATAATAA